>JBEHWO010000266.1:0-9698 GCA_040217695.1 Vulcanimicrobiota bacterium
AATAATATTATAACATAAAATACATGTGAAGAAAAAGATCGTGTTAGCTATAAGCAATCAGCTTTTACAGAAATTATACAACCAATATCATTAAATTCTATTTTAAAACTAACAATCTTAACCGGATATATCACAATGAAGCATGAGGATATGTTTCTCCCGTAACGCGTAACGGGTAACGCGTTACCCGATACCCGTTACGATTCTCATATAAATTTAGCAGAGACAGTCTTCGTAATCTCCAGTTGATAGCTAATGTTGAACACTTACATAAAGGATATAATATGTCATCAGAAGAAAAAAAAATCTTATGCTCTGTCTGTAATACTGAAAATGAAGATACTTCAAACTTTTGTAAATGGTGCGGTAAAAAAATCAAACCACTTATACAGAATAAAGATTTATTGTTCGTCTGTCCCAGGTGTCAGAAGCCGGTAAAAGGGGACGCCAGCTTCTGTTCATACTGTCGTTTTAATATTTCAGAATTTTTACAGACGGAACATGAAAAAGAGACCGTCCTTTCAAGTTCTAAAATACTGGCAGACAATGAAAAGATAGAAAAAGAAATTTCATATTCAGAAGAAAAATCTGAAACAGATTTATTAATTTCCTCTCTCAAAGATATGTACGGATTAAAATTTAATGAATTGAAAATATTGCTCTCCACACAGAAATATCTTTATGATAAATCGGATATGGCCATAGCTGTAATAGATGAAAAAACAGGACAGATTATCAGTGTAAACGAGGGATTTTTAGAATTTGCGGAATTATCGGAAATAGAACTAAAACGGATAGATTTTATTTCTCTTTTAAAGAGGCTTAATTCCAGGAATTCATATTTTGAAATACCTTCTGACATGGAAAAATCGGAAGGTTATATATATAATAAATATTCCGAGAAATTTCTTCTGCGGTACAGGAAAAGCAGAGAACCCTTTGATAATAATTCACTTATTGTTCTTATCGAGAAGCCGTTAAAAGAAAAATACTTTTTAAGGCTTGACGGGTTCGTATCGAAAAATTTATATCTTGTTTCTAAAATTGCGGCAGAAATAAACAGTACATTGCAACTGGATATTATTTTAAATAATACCCTGAAAAGGGTTATGGCTGCTACAAAGTCAGATACAGGGCTTATAATGTTTTTAAATGATGCCGGCGAATTACTTCCTGTTGCTTCCCGGGGCATCTCGGCTATGCTGGTGAATTACCTGAAGAAAAACCCTGTCAGATCAGACAAAGGAAGCAGAGGGAAAGCCCTCATGATGGGGAAAACAGTAGAAGGTCGATTAAAACAGGACGATAATAATTCTGATATGACAGAAACGCTGGTTGCAAGGGAAAATCTTGCATCTATGGTTACAGTGCCATTAAAGCATAAAGAAGAAGTTACCGGTATAATAGTTCTGGGTAAGAGAAAAGAAGAAGAATATTCAACGGAAGAAAAATCACTGTTAGATGCCGTATGTGATCATATCGTTATTGCAATTAAAAATGCAACACTCTACGAAAAACTGGAAGAAAATCTGAAAATCCTGGAAGAGAAAAATAATAAATTAAAAGAACTGGAAATGAAAAAAGAACAATTAACTTACATGATTGTTCACGACCTGAAGAATCACCTTCAGGAAATAATGTCCTATTCCGAATATTTACTCAAAAATAGCGGCATTCAAGATGAAAAATTTCAGCGAATGTTTAAAAATATCTTTTTAAGCTCTCACGATATTTCGAAAATGACTATGAACATGCTTGAAATAGCCAGAATGGAAGAAAACAACATTAAAATAAATTATTCCCTGATAGATATAAAAGAAATTCTGACAGAAATATTGAATAAAATGAGGATAAAAATTCAGAACAAAAATATTGAAATTACAACGTCTCTCCAGGAGGAATTTCCTCTTCTAAAAGCAGATAAAAACCTGCTGGCCAGGGTTTTAATGAACATTCTTGATAATGGAATTAAAAATTCTAAATCATCAGGTAAAATTAAGATAGAAGTCATTAATGATGAAAAAAACTTCATGTTTTGTATTATTGATGAAGGCCCGGGTGTTCCTGCGGAGTACAGGGAAAAAATATTTGAAAAATTTTTCAGTCTGAATACTGAAGACTCAATGATCAGCACCTCAACGGGGATAGGTCTTTCTTTCTGTAAAATGGCAATTGAAGGCCACAGAGGAAGAATCTGGGTTGAAGAAAATTCTCCTTCCGGAAGTAAATTTTATTTTACATTGCCTGTCAATTAAACGTGTGTGTCACTACTCAAATCGTGACGCGTAACGCGTAACGCGTGACGGGAGGATACTAAGGTGTTGTAAAAAAATAACCTTATCATATTTACAATCGTGACGCGTGACGCGTGACGCGAGGACAATAACCATAATTTGCCAGAGTTATTTTCTTACAGTCCCTAATCGTTGTAATAATTTTCCGGAGTTATTTTTCTTACAGCACTGAGGACCGAGACAGGTACATTCAGCATAAGTTAAACAGGACTTACGCAAAAAATACAAAAGAATCTGTCATTGCGAGCGAAGCGAAGCAATCCCATTATTACAACAAAACCCGCCGGGATTGCTTCGTCGCTCCGCTCCTCGCAATGACAAAATGCGTAACTCCTGGTTAAAATCAGGTTCCTGGTTCTTTTAACCCGACACCCGGCACCTGCAGTCGTGACGCGTTACCTCTATAATTTCATTACAGTAATTTGCAATTTCCATATATTCTTCTGTAAAATTTACAGAAAACAGACACTGGTAATATTCAGAGAAACTGATTTTTTTAAGTAATTTCAATTCTTTCAGATTCCATATCTCTATAAGTCCGTTGTTTGTTGTAATAGCAAGATATATTCCGTCGGGACTGATATTTAAGTGTCTTACAGACCATTCCGTTTCAATGGTTACAGTAGATTCTCCGGACCATATGTTCACACGTCTGTCATAACTTCCTGAGATTATTTTATTCCCTTCAGGAGAAAATATTATAGCTGTTATAGCAGCTTCATGGCCCGGTAAAATGCAGATCTGACTTTTTTTCTCCATGTCCCATAAATAAATCTTTCCGTCAGAACCTCCTGAAGCAAGAATAGTTCCGTCACTGTTAAAACACAGATTTTCGACAGACGATTCCTGTCTTCCCGGTGAAAAAGAATCTTTTATATTATCCAGATTCCATATCATTACTGTCCTGTCTTTTCCACCTGAAGCCAGCAGCGTGGCATTTTTATTAAAAGCAAGAGCCATTACGTCATCTTTATGACCTGTAAGATTATAAACCTCTTCATTACTGTTCCATACCCTTATTCCTCTGTCTTTAAAATCGTCAAAGTTAAATTTACTTTTTATACTCATGGCAAATAAAACCGGTGAATATGCAATAGTCTGAAGGGTTTCACCTTTTATTTCCATTCTCCTTAAAGACTCGCCTGTCGAAGTATTCCAAAAAATTACTGTCCCGTCAGAACTTGCAGAAAGTAATTCTTCACCTGTATATTTCATGAGATTAATTATACCTGAATGTCTTTTTATTTTTCTATAAAAAACATATTTATCTTCTTTACGCCATATTCCAAGTTTTTCATTAAATCCTCCTGCGGCAAAATCCATATTATCGGGCCTTAATGACAGAGAGACAGAGCCTTCGAAATGTTCCTTTATTTTCTGCAAGCTACTGTCTTCTTCAATATCATATATCTCTATAATATCATTTGAAAAATTACCATAATATCTCGGACTGGAAAGGAAAAAAACTCTTTTCCCGCTTTTTTCGAAATCAATAGCAGTGATTCCACATTCCCTTTTTATTGTTTTTATGAGATTACCGTCAGGGACAGACCAGACATTCAACAGTCCGTCTTCTCCTCCTGAAAGCAATTCATTCCTTCCCGGCCTTACGGCAAGCGAGAGAACTTCATCACTGTGACCTTCCAGAGTAAGCATTTCTTTAAAATCTTTTATTTTCCATAGTTTCACTTTTCTGTCTGAACTTCCTGTAACCAGGTAAGTATCATAAAAACAAACAGAATTAATTCTCTTCTCATGGGCTTTTATCATATGTAACATGTTAAAATGTTCAAGGTCTCTTAAAATTAATTCTCCTTCTTCTCCGCCGCAGGCAAAGCTTTTCTCATTGTTCATTATAGACGCGACAGAAAAATCTTCCCTTATTTCCCTTATTACGGATCCGGTTGATAGATCCCATAGAGAAATTATATTTTCTCTGTTAACTGAGAGTATTTTATTACCGGTAAAATGAATTTTTTTTACAGGCGACGTAGAAATCAATATTCTGTAAAGAGAATAATCATCTGCAAGATAAATGAAAATACTTCTCCCGCCGGCAAATGCAAGATATGTGCCGCATAGCGAATATTCTGTAGCTATTATTCTTCCGAAAGATGCAACTATATGTGACATAAAAAATCGTAACGGATAACCCGTAACTCCTATAATATTTTTATCATTACTTTCTCCATGATAATTATTTTTCCCTTTAAATTCACAATTTATAGTTAGGGGTTGTGAAAAAATAACCTTATCATATTTACAATCGTGACGCGTAACGCGTAACGCGTGACGGGAGGAGAAAAACCATAATTTGCCAGAGTTATTTTCTTACAGTCCCTTAGCTTCATAACTATCAATAAATAATACAATTTCCTTGATTTAATATCTGCCTTTTTATATAATAAAAGAAACACAAAACGTTTCACGTGAAACATTTCACTGGTAAGGACAGAAAATGTGTGATTTCGATCTTGTCGGTTACGAGATTCTCATAGAATTTATAGAAAGACATAATCTTTACAGGCTCGAAGGAGATATTCTGGAAATAGGCTCTTTCCTGGGAGGAGGCACGGTAAAGCTGGCAAAACTGGCAATGAAACATAAGAGGAAGATATTCACCGTTGATATATTCTCCCCTGACTCTGATATAACCATGAATACGGAAGGATATTCTATGAAAGACATTTATAATTTCATTCTTCAGGGGAAAAGACAAAAAGATATATTTTTAAAAGTCATTGAAGGTTTTGATAATATTACGGTTATTTGTAAAGATTCCAGAGAAGTTGCATTCAGTGGCGACGAAAAATTTTTCTTTACTTTTATAGACGGAAACCATTCTTCTTTTTATGTATGGAATGATTTTAAACTTGCATGGAACAATACGGTATCAGAAGGGGCAGTAGCTTTTCATGATTACAGAGGCGATCTGCCTGAAACTACAGAAACTATAAATAAAATTACAGACACATACAGGGAAGAAATTTCTCGGACAGAAGAAAATACTGAAAAAAAAATCCTCTTTTTATTTAAGAAATAATCAAAATTCCATCTTTCACAACCTGTAATATAACATCTCAAGGTCATTCGAATTATGCTTCAGAGGTGAAGAACTTTGAATTGATTTCTCTCCTTCCATTGATGACATAATATCATCTTCTTTTTTTTCTTCTTCTTTTTTTCTTCTATATTCCATAAACTTCTCAAGTGCCAGTTTATTTCTTTCTTCCAGAGTCATTGTAACACTCCCTTTCAGAGTTTTGGGGTTGTCTGGAAATAACCTTATCATATTTACAGTCTATATCGTGACGCGTAACGCGTAACGCGTGACGCGAGGATAATAACCGTTCTAAAAATTTGCCGGGGTTATTTTTTTACAATCCCTTTTTCACATACGGTCTTTCCGGGATTTCAATACCACATGGCCATAATGCCATTTTTGCAATAAGAATATTTAGTTTAATATATGCAAATTCCCTGCCAAAATTTTTGAATTCTTATTTTTTGTTTGCCCATGTCACGGTTCCTTCTCATGAAACCTTTATATGTCCAGCTTTCAGTGTAATTAGTAACCTGAACATAAGCATGTGATAAACGTTTTCCTCCCGTAACGCGTTACGCGTTACGCGTTACGAGATATTTATACTCACCTCAGTAAATTTATCCATTTATCATAAGATCTAGTTACTCTTTCCTTACTGAAAAATCCTGCTACTCCCTCATAATAAATTTCTTTTAATTTTTCGGAAGACACCATGGAAGAAGAACTGAAATTGGGAGAAATATAATCATATTTATCCTGAAAAGACAATGGGTCTATGCCTTCTTTCTTTACCTCTTCATATATATCGGTACCTTCAAAGGGGTTCAGAACCTGAAATACTGCAGTGTCTATGGCAGGGTCCATAATATATCTCAGAGTTTCTTTCATTTCTTCTTCTGTTTCTCCGGGAAAACCGAACATTACGAAAACCCTTACTATTATGCCGAGAGATGAAGTAAAGCGAATGACTTCTTTAAGTTTTTTCAGATCTATATTCTTACCTGTATTGCGTTGAAGCCTTTCCGATGCAGTTTCGACTGCATAGGTAATCACGGCAGTGCCTGCTTCTTTAAGCTTAACTATAAGTTTTTCATCTATAATATCGCCTCTGAGGCCGTTAGGAAAGGTAAATCTGACAGGAAGACCGGCAGATATTACCATATCACAGACTTTATGAACCCTTTCTTTATCTATATTGAATATATCATCCCATATATGAAACTGTTTCATGCCGAATTCTTCATAGAGTGTTTTTATTTCGGAAAAAGTTTTTTCCGGACTCTGAAAACGCACTTTTTTACCGAAGATATTATGGCAGAAATTACAGGAAAAAGGACATCCCCGCGAGGTAAATATAGATGCAATTTCCCGTCTTACATTGAAATAAATCGGAGAATGAGGATTATGCATGAAATCGAAATAGGTTTCTCTGTCAATCAGATCCCAGGCAGGTAAAGGTATATCGTCCAGATTTTCCACGAAAGGTCTCGGAGGATTTATACGGGTAATATCTTTATCTCTGTATATAATACCATTCAGATCACTGTAATCACTGTTATGTTCCAGTCTTTCTACCAGGAGAGGGAACGTTATATCTCCCTCTCCATAAACAGCTGCTTCTATATATTCCTCTGAAAGAATTTTTTCTTTACATGCCGTTACATGAGGCCCTCCTGCTATAATATGAGTATGCGGACATAATGATTTTATTTCTTTTATAAGCTTTCTTACAAAAGGCATGGCTCTCGAAACAATACGTATGCCCGTTATAAAGGGATTAAAATTTTTTATAAGATCAGGCAAATCAGAATAATCCTTTTTTAATAACCTTGTATCCAGAATCTTTATATTTCTGTTCCGGTCTTTTTCTCTCAGAATGGCAGCAAGAGTCATAAGACCTAAAGGGTGAACAATATCAAGGGGAGTATTCTTTTCAATTCCCGGTATAACAAGTTCTCTGTATTCATCTGCTTCGATTAAAAGAATATTCTGCATAATCAAGCTTTGCAAAATCACGATTTACCTCTTCTATATCCTGTAAAAACAATGAATCTTCTGCAGCTTCTTTCATCTCCTCATCATACATACACATCTGTTCTGAATAAATAGCTTTTTTTATAGCCTGTTCAATAAAATTATTCAATGATTTATAATTTTGTTTTGCTATTTCTTTTGCTTCTTCCAGCAACATAGCTTCAATATTGAATGTAGCTTTTCTTTTTGGCATTTTTAACACCTCCACAGGAACTATTATACAATAAAAAAAGACTGGTATTTTATGGAAGTTATTTCTCTATTTCTCTTAATTCCAGGAGTAACCTTTCTCCAAGGGTAATATTTTTTTTCACTTTATCCCTTACAAGGAGAGAAAATTTTTCCATATAAGAAATAAACTTACTCCGCGTCATATATTCACACATATATACAAAATTTCCGTCAGATTTAATATGTTCTCCCCTTTCGGATATAAGACCTTTATTTATGGCCATATCCCAGAAAACAGTACCCGGAAGAGGCAGAAGCGGTATAACGGCACAATTTAACATTTTATCTGCATTTTTATCTATAAAGTCATATGTTCTGTCCATATCTTCCGCTGTTTCCACAGGAGCTCCTGTTATAAATGAGGCGGTAACATCTATGGAATATTTCCTGCAGAGATCTAAAACTCTCTGATTGTCTTCCACAGTCTGACCTTTCTGATAATAGTCCAGAATCCTCTGAGAACCTGACTCTGCACCGAAATATACCTTGCTTACATTTATCTCTTTTAATTTCCTGCATAGCTCTTCAGTAAAGACATTTGCTTTAATATTTACATGAAATTCCACTTTTTTATTTATCTCACCGGCAAGTATAAAATTATATATATCGTCGAATCGTTCCGAATTTATGACAAACGTATCGTCTGCCACCGTGATTACCGGTATGCCTTCAATATGTTCCGCCATATGAATTAATTCTGCTTTTACATAATCGGAAGAAAAACACCTGAACTTCTTCCAGTACCGGGAAGGAGAACAGAAAGTGCATTTATAGGGGCAACCCCGGGATGTAAGAAGAGTCGGAGTCGGCTCAAGGGGATAGAAAAGTTCTCTCATTGGGAAAGGTATTGTATCCATGTTTTCAATGAGAGATCTTTGAGGAGTAATTACGGTTCCTTTTCTGCCATGATAGACAAGACCTTCTATATGTTTAAGCTTTTCTTCTCTAAAAATTCCTTCCTGGAGAAATAATTTGATTAACTGAAGAGTCGTTTCCTCACCTTCTCCTGTGACACCTATATCGAATACGGAAGGAAGAATTTCGGGAAGAATGGTTATATGAGGGCCTCCGATTATAACAGGGATATTCAGGTTATTTTTAATTTTCTCTCCGTCTCTTATGGATCTGTCAAAATAGACACTCAGAGAAGATATGCCTATTATATCAGGTTTTTTCTCTATAAGATTTTCTATGTTATCCACTTCCAGTATAAAATCTGTAAAGGAAAGATATTTCGCAAGGTACGAAGCGATATACAGCAAACCCAGAGGCGGTGCTTCAAAATCATATAAAGGCAGCAGAGGAAGTTCTTCTTTTGCCTGATAGAGACCGAATTTCATTGTTTTGTTATCTCCTTTTTGTATTCGTGACGCGTGACGCGTAACGCGTGACGCGTGACAGAAGAAAACATTCAGCGTTCAATAGTTACCTGATTTTATTCATAAATTCCAGAGCATAAGGTCCTCTCGGATCTGATGGATATTTAAGGGAAAGCTGTGTCCACTTCTCTATTGCCCTGTCATAGAGGCCGGCCATTAAATAACAGAGACCTGCTTTAAAGAGAGCAAGTTCGGTAAACTCGTTGTCTGTCTCCGTAAGAGATAAAAAATATGCCAGTCCCTGCTTTATACTTCCGTTATTCAGTAAAACCGTTCCCATCAGAATATAATACACAGGATAATCAGGATAATACTTCAATCCTTTTTTCAATATTTTTACAGATGTATTGAATTTATTTTCTTTTCTGTATATATCCCCCAGGAGAGCACAGGCATCTCTGTCGGGAGGATTTAATTCTACGGACTTCCAGAGATATTTTTTTGCATGATTCAATTCTCCCTTATTATAAAATTCACTGCCTGCCGAAAAATAAAGAAAACCATATTTTTCCTGATTATTCTCTACAGCCTGTTCAAGATGAAACATAGATACAGGTCTGTTAAATTTAAGTAAATTATAAAGAGTAAAATGAAGATCTGCACAGGACGGTTCTTTATCCAGTCCTCTGTAACAGTCTTCCACTGCCATAAGGGAAGGAAAGATAATTGACAGAGAGAAAGAACAGGCAGGCAGATCAGCATACCCTGTACAGA
>JBEHWO010000267.1:0-9677 GCA_040217695.1 Vulcanimicrobiota bacterium
ACAGTGCCAGAATCCAGCGAACAGGACGGGTAAAACGGAAAAGACTTTCTTCCCAGTACATATTTTTGGGGAAATAAATCTTTTTAATAATTGCCGGAAGCAACTCGGACATAACATTTACAGAAGATTTACCTTCATCTAAAACTCTGGCGAAGATATATTCTCCCTGTCCGACAGTCTTTACAAAAAGATCTTTCAGATCAACCTTCTGAGATTTTGCAAAACCTGTGGCTGCAGAAGTAGGATTACCGTCTCCGTCATAGGAAGCTTTTCTGGGAGGACCCTTTACTTCTTTAACTACATCAGATTGCCTGTCTGACATATTCTCAACAAATACTGCCAGTCTTCTCGGAGTTCCCATAGTTATGACATTATGAAAGTCAAGCCTGGCGGAAGTGAGCTCTTTAATCATCATATCCTTTAATTGTACAAGAGCGGGAGGAATAAAACCTGCAGGGAGTTCTTCAGTTCCTATTTCTAAAATCATATTATTACTCATAAATACTAATCTCCTTCCCCTTCTTCACTTTCCTGTGAAGCAATCTTATGTCTCCAGGAAGAAACCATTTCAAATTCCTTCAATTTTTCTTCCAGAATTTTATTGACTCTTTTTTCCATACTTAAAAGACGGTTATCATCTACAAGGAGATTATCCCAGACATTACTGTCTCCACCGGAGATCTGAGAAAGGTTGAGTCCGGAAATGTCCTTCTCAAATTCTTCGGACGGTTTTTCCTGTGCTACAGAGGGAGTAAAAAATCCTTCGAGGATTGATGCCATTTTTTTCGTTTCAATAATATTGACTGACATGCTATGAATAAATTCATATTCATGCTGCAATATCCTGTGGTCAGAATTCTTCTCAAAAGCTTTTTTCATAAAAATAGTAGCTTCTGTAAGATTATCTTCAAGAAAATATGTCCATGCCTTACCTCTGTATCCGAAATGATATTGAGGTAAATCGTTTATCAATTTATCAAAACATATATGGGCACCTCTGTAGTTCTTACTTCTTGCCATAGAAGTACCAAGATTACAGAGACAGGCAACATGAGAAGAAATAGCCCTGTTTTCTTCTATCGGAGGCCCTCCTTTTACAAGACTTTCTTCTTTACTGTAAGGGTAAATTACCTTGAGTGACGCTTCTTCCGGTTCTTTTGCCTTCAGCGCTTTAAACAGGATTTCACCGGCTTTTTTATAATCACCTTCAATGGTAAGGATAAAACCAAGATTTGAATAAGGAAGAGGATATTCGGGAGACAGCTCTATGGCTTTCAAGAAATATTCTTTTGCTCCGGAAAGATTCCCCTGATGCATTTCAAGGAAACCCAGATTATTTAAAGCAAGAAGATTATCGGGCTTGAATTTAAGAAGATCTTTGAACATGTTCCGTGAAGCTTCTATATCTCCTGTACAGAAATAACTGTATCCACCGTTTAAATATGCTTCTATTATATCGGATTTTTCCTGAATTATCTTTTTGTAAACCTCTATTGCTTCAGGAAAACATGACTGATTTATATAGCTCTGACCTATAAGAAGCTGGGCTGAAAGTTTTACGGGAGCATAAAATTTCATAATCTCTTCATTATCTGCCATGTCTGCCATGGAACAAAACCTGAGCAATGTATTTCTGCCTTTATCAATAAGTCCCTGGTAAAGATAACCTGCACCGAGCAAATACATGGCTTCAGGAAGTTTAGAATTATTTCTTAAAACATTCAAAGAAGAATTGACCAGTTCATCAAAATTGCCTGAAAGGAAAGAAATAAAAGATTTTTCTATATATATATGTGCTATGAGAGCTTCGTAAAATGCCTGAAGATACTTCGGACAGAGCGGCATTTCCTGTCTTATAAGATTTATAGCTTTATCCTGTGAGTTCAGAGCTTTCTCTAATTCATTCTGTCTCAAAAAACACCGGGAGAGTAAATGATAGCCGAGCCAGTCTTTCGGAGTCATTACTAAAAATCTGGAAAATTGCTTCTCATATTCATCTTTTACATCCTGTTCCAGGAAAATCTGAACAAGTCCCCAGAGAACAGGTAATTCCATGGCACAATGGCTCGCTTTATTCAGAAGCTCGAGAGCACTGTCAATATCTCCCCTGTCTCTGTAAAAAGATGCCAGATTTAAATATGCCCATGGATGAGTTGCATGTTGATCAATGCATTCTCTGAGTATAGCAATTGCTCCATCTTCATCTCCATCCAGTTTTTTCAGATGTGCAAGTCCTCTGGATATCCATATATCTTTATCTCTTAAATATGCTTCTTCATAGTTTTTCTTTCCCCCTTCTCTGTCTCCGGAACGAAGGAGTGCCTCGGCAAGCATATGATAGATTACAGAAGATTCAGAATTATTTTTAAGAGCAGATGCAAAAGCTACTCTGGATTTATCGTAATCCTCTTCGGAAAAAAACCTGAGTCCCTTCACAAATCTGTCCTGAACAAGATCCTTCTTTTTATCTTTTTTATCTTTTTTCTTTTTCTTACCTTTATGACTCATTTAACACCATCCTTTTTAAAAACTACCATCTTCCCATAAGCGGAAAACCTAATTTTTCTCTTTCCTGCAGATAAACAGCAGCACATCTGCTGGCAAGTTTTCTGGTTCGAAGCATTGTATTCATTCGTTCAGTAACACCGAGAGCCCCCCTTGCATCAAGCAGATTAAATGTATGAGAACATTTAAGTACATAATCATAGGCAGGAAATATAAGTCCTTCATCCAGAAGTCTGAGAGCTTCCTTTTCATAAAGGTCAAAGAGTTGAAACAGTAAAGAAATATCTGCATATTCAAAATTATATTTACAGAACTCAACTTCTTCCTGAAGATGGACATCACCGTACGTTACTCTGTCTACCCATGAGATCTGTAAAAAATTACTCACCTGCTGAATATAAGTAGCCAGTCTCTCAAGCCCATAGGTAATTTCAATTGCAATAGGGTTTAAATCAAATCCTCCTACCTGTTGAAAATAAGTATACTGGGTAATCTCCATGCCATCAAGCCAGACTTCCCAGCCAAGTCCCCATGCGCCAAGAGTAGGAGACTCCCAGTCATCTTCTACAAAACGAATATCATGGTCCAGCGGCTCTATACCGAGAGATCTCAAACTGTTAAGATAAATATTCTGTATATCATCAGGAGCGGGCTTTATTATCACCTGATATTGATAAAAACGCTGCCATCTGTTAGGATTTTCGCCATATCTTCCGTCTGTAGGTCGGATAGAAGGTTCTACATAGGCAACACGCCATGGTTCAGGTCCAAGTGACCTGAGAAAAGTGGCGGGATTCATTGTCCCTGCACCTACTTCAGTATGATAGGGATGCTGTATAACACATCCCTGTTCTCCCCAGAATTTATCAAGGGTAAGTATAATATCTTGAAAATTCATAAATTCTGTGAAACCTGTACAGTTTTATGTACAGAAAACACCAGTTACGTCACCTCCTGTATTTTAATCGTAACGCGTGACGCGTGACGCGTGACGCGAGGTTAATTCTTTGTTATTTGTCAGTGAACAATAATAAACTCTTTTTTTATTCACTGTTTCTGACCAGTCAATCTAAAAAATCCATTACCTTTATCGGAAATAGATGTAATTTTAAACATTCCAATATCACCTGTATGAATACAATGAGTTCCATCACAGACTTCACAGCTTATATCACCTATCTGACAAATCCTGACTTTTCTGCCGGGATTTAAATGAGAATCGTGATGCGTAATGCGTGATGCGTGATGCGAGCACAAATTCTCATTCTTCGTTGTGACCCTCCGGTACTGGCAATTAAAAGGCTTAAGAGAACATATTTCTTCCGCATGTTTTCCGGAAGTCATAAAGGTCAGAACCGGATAATCAGCCATTATATAAGCATTTACTCTTTCCTCAAGAGAATAAATCTGTTTTTCCGAAGGTATGGAATGATAAAAAAAATCAAGACAGAACTCCCTGTCTGATGCATATGAGGAATAACCATTTATTTTTTCTCCGAACTCATCTCTGAGAGCACAGTATAATAAATGTACTGCTGTATGATGTCCTGATATATTATCCCTTCTCATAGTATCTATATGAGTAAAAACCCTGTCTCCAACCTGAAGAGATCCGGCGTGTTTACATTCAACAGAGTGAAAAAAATTACCTTCATCGGTAAAATCAACATCTATAACCTTTAACATAATATTATCATTATGTATCCATCCGGTATCATAAACCTGCCCATCATTGAGAGGGAACAAAGGGCTTATATCTATTATAATTTTACACAGTTCTCCTTCTTTAAGTATAATACGTTCTTCATATCTGTCATTATAAATAATACGCAAAATATTACTTCTGGATTCTACCGTATCATAGCCGGTAAATACAGTAGTATTTTGAGGATCAAAAAAATACATTCAATAACCTTCTATAAAAATCGTAACGCGTTACGCGTAACGCGAGGTAAAACAAACCAGGTCTCACGATTACCGGAGACATGTTTTTATTAAAGAATAACAGCAGATTCTATGCAAAAATCAAAAGTCCTTCTTAAATAAAAAGTCACAATCAAGGTACTGTATATAAACGTATTTCGTGATGCGTGATAATGGGGTTTTGATACGCGTCACGCGTCACTTACATTATTTCTTCTTTACAACTACAAGAGTAATATCATCAAAATATTTCATCTGAGAATGATTTAATACATAATTTATAAGACGGTCTACCAGATCCTGTGCCGTTAAATCTGCGTTTTTAGTTATCATTGCCTTCAAACGGGAAACACCGAAATGATTTCCTTCTCCGTCCCTGGATTCTGTTACACCATCTGTATAAAAGACAAGTATATCTCCACTTGAGAAAGTTCTTTTCTTCTGTTCATAAGCCTGATCCTTGATTACTCCGAGAACCAGTCCGTCAGTTCTGAGTTCATCACAGCGCATCCTGTCTTTACAGAAATGAATGACAGGTTCATGGCCTCCGTTGGTAAAAAGGAATTCACCTGATTTAATATCAATATAGCTGTAAAAAAGTGTAATAAAACAATCAGGATCTATATCATTACATATGAGATTATTCAGGTGTGTTATAAGATTTTTAGGTTCTGCATACATTTCTTTTTTAGATATAAAGGCATGGAGTGCGTATTTAAGCATGGATATAAGCAATGCTGCAGGTATACTTTTACCGGAAACATCACCAATCCATACACCGAGATTATGTTCATCGAAAGCCAGAAGATTATAGTAATCTCCTCCGACTTCTTTTGCAGGTATCATCCTTGCTCCCAGGTCTATACCTTCAATTTGAGGTAACTGTCTCGGAAGAAGACTTTTCTGTATTTTTTTTGCAATCTTCAATTCCTGTTCTAATTGTTGATGCTGTATCTTGGCTTCCTGATATTCTCTATAACTGAGGCCATAGGCAACCATAACTTCAACAAGTAAGTTAATAGATTTCAGCAGTAGTTTGGAAAGATTTTCCTGAGGAGATTCGTTGACCAGTTTTTTTATAGACGAAAGATGGAGCCCTACTATTTCATCAGGCCCTATTTCTTCTTCCACGCAGATTTTACCGAGATTAAGAGCAGAATAAAGATCTGCTTCACTGCCTTCAATTAAATAATCTCTCAAGATTACATCATAGAGAGAGCCAAGAGCTCCTTCTTCACCCATATACACTCCTGCTTCGGGAAAGTTCAATGATTACTGCAACAATACTACCGATTGAGTAAGCAGTGAGTGAAAGAATTAACTCACTGTTCACCGCTCAATTTTCCAGTAATAAAAATTCCTGAATAATTAAAGATTCCTTCTTAAAATTTTCTCTACTGCCACAATACAGCCCTGTCCCTGTTTTGATTTTATAAAAAAGTTATCAACAAGACGTTTAACTCCCGGCAGACCTGCTCCGAGTCCTTTGGCAGTAGAATATCCATCCTGAAGGGCCAGTTTTATATCCTGTATGCCCGGGCCATTATCTTCTGCTACAATACAGATGCTTGCTCTTCCTTTTGAAGATCCTTTCCACATCTTTATCTGGCCTGTCCCTGCATAAAAGACTATATTTCTGGCCAGTTCCGAAAGGGCAGTGGTTATTCTGGCCTGATCAACTTCATTAAATCCTATCTGTCTTGCCAGTTCCCTGCCTTCCTGACGGGCAACAACAATATCCCATTCATTTTCTACAATGATTTCTTTTAAGGTATCTTTATCAGGTTTTAAATAAAACTGGTCTAATTCACTCATAAAATAAGAAATAATTCCCGTAATAAATTTCAGTCACCAGTTATCAGTAACCAGTTATATTACCGTATACAATCACTGGTCACTGGTCACTGCTCACTGTTATTTGACCCATTTCAATTTCATTATATATATATCCTGCACATGTTTGTTACTTGCTATATAAGTAATACTCTGTCCATCAGGAGCCCAGTATGGAACATAGTTATATGAAGAGCCTGTATCGAGCTGCTGGAAATGACTGCCGTCACTGCTTATAAGGCAGATATAAGATGATTTATAATCTTTGTCCATCATAAAAACTATTTTAGAACCATCGGGAGACCATTCAGGTGAACCAATCTGAGCTTTAAGATCTGTTAACTGTACAGTCTTTTGTGTTTCAAAGTCAAAGGTGTAAAGTTCTTCATGTCCTGTACGACTTGAAACAAAAAGAATTTTCTTTCCGTCAGGCGACCAGTCAGGGGAAAAATTATCTCCTGACATAGTAAGACGTTCCAGACCTGTACCATCAAAATTCACGACATAAATATCGGCTTTGGGCTGCATTGGAGAGCCGCTGAAAGAAATAAAAACTATCTTTTTTCCGTCAGGAGACCATGCAGGGCTGGCATTATTTAGATTTAATTTTTTTGTTAATCTTTTTACTTCGGCACCATCAAAATTCATCACATATATATCTTCATGTTGATCTCTGCTTGAAACAAATACAATTTTTGAGCCGTCATTGGAAATTTCGGGAGAAAAATTCCTTCTCACATCTTTTGTCAGTTTTATTAAATCACTGCCATCGGTTTTCATAGTATAGATATTCCAGTAATCATTGTTACGGTTTGAAGCAAAATAAATTCTATCTCCCTGAGGTACCCAGACAGGGTCTATATTGCACCCGCCTTCTTTTGTAAGACGAATAATTTCAGCTACCTGTGCCTGTGCATTGACACCTATGATAACAGGCTTTACGGGCGGAAAGAGAGTTCTCAAAACAACAGGTTTTTCAGTAACTATATCTTTCGGATTAATACCGGCAAATACAACAGATTGTCCTTTCTGTATCTTTCCCTTAGGTTCTATGACTTTAGCAGTAGATTTAGTTTCACCCGGTTTTAAAACCTCAACAGAGGCGAGATAAATTATTTTTTCTTTACCATCACTTTTCTTTTCGATAATAAATATTTTACCTTTATACTTTTCTTTTATGCCGGATTTTGTTCCTATATTAATATCAATTTCCTGTCCTCTGACAGACAGAATCTGTCCGTACACTTTGACGGATACAGGTTCTGCGGAAAAAGAACATGTTACAGAAAATAATAATATAGAAAGCACTAAAAAAATCATACAGGAATTTTTCATAAATAAAATCAGCCTCGCTCATACCAGAATATTACAGCCTGAAAAATCTTTTCGAGGTGAGAGTAATTTTATTAATACCCTCTCACCTCGAAACTATAAACATCCAGATGTTTAAATATTGGGCTTCTCTCTCTTTAAAGCAGGGAGTAACTTTTCAGCCCATGTTTTTGCCAGTTTTTCCATTGTTGTGTTATTAGCATCAGCCATATTCTTATCAACTGTTATGAGTTGATATTTTCCAACGCTTATAACATAATTTCCGCGCATTAAATGAACAGATACACTTACATTGTTTACAGGAGCATAACTGAGAATCTCAACGAGTCTTTCATTGACAGCCTTTACTCTTTCTTCTACGGAATAACCTCCTGCATTATCTCTGATCCTCATAATTACTTCATTGCCCACTACTACATCACCGGGAGTAGAATAGTAAGCCATTGCTGAATTGGAAAGAACCAGTAAACAGAACAAAAGCGAAAAACCTAATACGATATGTTTCATTGCTTATTCACCTGAATCGAAATTCTGGAGATTACTTAAAATTATAACTGAATAAAAAATTTCAAATTCAGGCTTCATTCCCTCCTAACTATTATAAAATTCATTACCTAAAAAAATAACTATTAAACATACAAAATTCCTCTGGCCACCCCCCTCCTTGAATAATTTATATATCGGTAATAATTTAACTTCAACCCTTGATAGCCAGTTCTTCACTGTCGTAAAGTTCAAATATCTTAACAAGACCTGTAATATCAAATATTTTCTTAATCTGCAGATTTGTACAGACCAGTTTAATATCACCGTTATTCTCTTTCACACGCTTCAGTGCCCCTATGAGAACGCCAAGTCCTGTACTATCAATATAACTGACTCCTTCCAGATTAACAATTATATTATTATTTCCTTTTTGTATCAAATCATTCAATGCTTCTTTAACTTTAGGAGATGTATAAACATCGATTTCACCTTCAATATTAATCCCCATTATATTATTATTTATTTCTTTTGTATAAGTCTTTACGTTCATAATTTTAAACCTACACCTCCTTATTAAGAAAATTTACTCCTCACAGGAGAATTCTCAAACTTCTTTATCTTCCATATCCTTTTCTGCCAGATCCTGGCTTTTTGTAACTTCTTCATGCAACAGAACATCTTTATCTATAATATCGTCCTTTTTATCAGCAGATGAAATTACATTTTTCAATCTATTTCTGGACTCAACAACACTCTGTTTAACTTCACCGGCTATGACAATAGCCTTCCCCTTCATCTTGTCAGCTTTTCCCTTGACCTCACCTGCAATTTCCGTTGCTTTATCTCTCATTTCAGAGGCCACTTCAGAAGCTTTATCCTTGATTAATATAGCCTGATCCTTAAGGTATTCACGGGTTTCTTCACCTGATTGAGGCGCAAGTATTATTGCTATAGCTGCCCCTACAAGAGTACCTGTCAGAAAACCCAGAAAAAAATCCAGCCCCTTACCTTTTTCCAATCTAGTCACCCCCTCTCTTTAATTCTACCTTGATTTTCCTGAGAAATATAAACAAAAACTACGTACATACCATAGGTTATTTAGGTTATTTACAAAATTATTACTAGTATTTCTCTTTGAAACCCAAAAACCCTTCTTGAAATTAAGAATTTTATATAAAAGGTACATTATTAAGTACCGCTCAAAGTAAAATAGTATCCGTAAATATATTACCGGGGTGAGCATAAATAATACATATAATCACTCGTAAGCGCTCGTGACGCGTAACGCATAACGCGTGACGGGAGGAAAACTTTTATTACATGCTTATGCTCAGGTCAGCAGTCAAGTGTTTTCTGGTTTCTCAACGTGACTCCCGGTAGTCCATAACTTGCTATGGGCTGTACAAAGTGATATAATCTAAAAATTACTTTTCAGCAGGTTACAAATGATGAAAGAAAAAATAATAAAAAAAGAAAAGAAAAAATTAACAAAAAGACAGAAACAGATAATAGATTATATCAGAGAGATTACCAGAAAGAGAGGCTATGCTCCTTCTATCAGAGAAATATGCATCCACCTGGGTTTACGTTCCGGTTCA
>JBEHWO010000268.1:0-9666 GCA_040217695.1 Vulcanimicrobiota bacterium
GTTTTTTTTATATGCATAAGGATTATATAATTTTTCCTTTTATAACACAGGTTAAATTAAGAAAAATTTTTCTTTATTTTTTTGCATCTGTCGTAGATTATTGTAAAAATTTTAGAGTAATTCTAAAAAGTATTGTCCTGAATGTGAACCATCCGACTACCCGGTGCTATTCCGAAAAAATCTAAACTGCTGCGTTTATATCATAAATATAGTAAAATAGATTTGACAGGAGTAGCAGATGAAAAATTTTATCCTGCCGGAAAAGGTGGAAGAAATAGAATATTATATAAATAATCTCCGGCTGTTAACAAAATGGCATTAACATACGTCCAATAGATAACTTTATAATTAAAGGAAGGTTAGATTTTATGTTAGTTTCGACCGGGAAAATCTATATATCAGCCTTTTCCTTAATTCTTCTTCTCTTTTTATTTAGAAACAGATGAGCTTAACATAGCTCTGGATAATTACAGGGAAGCTCTGAAAAGGGCAGAAGAACTTCAATCACCTGTCAGCCAGTGGAAAGATCATTTTTATACCGGCAAAATATACGAAAAACAGAGAAAGCTCGAAGAAGCATATAAATCTTACGATAATTCCATAGTAATCATAGAAAATATGAGGCAAGAATTTAAACTGGAAGAATTAAAGCGTGATTTTATGCAGGACAAAATAGAGGTTTATGAACACATGATAAATCTGCTGATAAAAATGAATAGAGGAAAAGATGCTTTCAATTACAATGAAAAAGCCAGGGCAAGGGCATTCCTGGATATTCTTGCAAATCGTAAAGTAGATATCCGTCATGGCGTTAATTCCGGATTAATAGCAAAAGAAGATGAATTAAAAACTCAAATACAGTATCTTTCCGGTACTATAAGAAAAGAAAAATCCCGGGCCGGTAATACCGAAAGAAATGTTCTTACAGATGAGACGGGTAAAAAACTGAAAAACCTTAAACTTGAATATCAACAGGTAATCGAAGACATCAAGTTGCAAAATCCCGAGTATATATCACTCATAAGCGTTAATCCGTTATCTCTGAAACAGATTCAAACTCTCCTTGATAAGGATACTGTAATAGTTGAATATTTTCTCGGTGACGGCAATTCTTATGCCTGGATAATAGATTGTGATAGTTTTCATACCGTTATTTTAAATCATAACAGAACAGATATAGAACATGCCGTGAGGCTCTATCGTGAAACGGCCTGTGATAATATGACCGTTGAGAAGGTGAAAAGTAACAGATGGCGGGAATGTGCAAAGGAACTTTACGATATGCTTTTTAAAGATGCGGAGAAATATGCGTTACGTAAGAAAAGAATTCTCATTTCTCCTCACAGAGCACTTAATTACCTTCCTTTTCAGGTGCTTACGGACAGGGAAGATAAAATGCTTCTTGAAAAATATGAAATAACATATCTGCCGTCTGCAACTATTCTGAAATACTGTCAGGGTAAAAACACTCTTAAGAAAGACAGTCTCCTTGCCTTTAAACTCGGAGCTTTGAAAGTGGATAACCTTGCTCCTCTGCCCGGTACGGAAAAAGAGGTTGATTTAATAGCCGGACTTTTCCCCAGAAAGGAAATATGGGCAGGCAGTAATATGAAAACAGGTATTTTATATGAAAAAGGGGGCCGTTACGATATATTACATTTTGCAACCCATGGCATTTTAGATCATGACTCTCCTCTCTTTTCTTCGCTTGTATTTGGTGACAGAAGACTTCCTGTTTATGAAATATTCGATCTGGATTTGAAGGCTTATCTTGTATGTCTGAGTGCCTGCAGAACAGGTATCGGTGAAGATGCCGGCGGAGATGAACTTGTGGGGTTATCAAGAGCTTTTATTTATGCCGGGACACCGACAATCTGTTCAAGTCTGTGGGATGTTTCCGATGTGGCTACGTCAGAATTAATGGAGAGATTTTATTACCATTTGAAAGATAAGAATAAGTCTGAGGCGTTAAGACTGGCTCAACTTGGATTAATGAAAAAATATGGTCACCCTTTTTTCTGGGCGCCTTTTATTTTAACAGGCGACTGGAGATAAAGTATATAGAGTGAAAAGTGAAAAGTGAAGGGTGAAGAGTGAAGGGAGATGGGCAATATTATGGATGATTTACCTGTTATCATAGATAAACTGACAGGAGTATATAATCACAGATATTTCCAGGAAACAATCGAAACGGAATTCAGGAAATCTTACGAAGACTCAAAAGTATTATCTCTTATGTTAATCGATATAGATTCTTTACAAAGATTTAATTATGATTACGGCCATGTCGAAGGTGATAATCTCCTGATACGGATAGGGGAAATAACAAAAAATCTTCTCAGAGATACAGACTTACTCTGCCGTTACGGAGGCGATGAATTCGCCGTAATCTGCATGAATACCGGTAAAAAGGAAGCTATAGTCATAGCCGAAAAAATCAGGCAATCTGTGGAAGATTACGATTTTATTGCAGAGAATAAGCCTGTTAAGATGACGGTAAGTATAGGGCTTGCAACATTTCCCGATGATTGTGATACGAAAGCGAAATTGATATGGGTGGCAGATGAAAATACTTATCTGGCCAAAAAAAGCGGGAGAAACAGAATATTTTATAAAACATAAATATAATAAAAAAATGAAAAATTTTGTCTGAAAGCCGGCTATAATATATAGTGTATTTCATAACTTAATTAGTCGTGACGGGTAACGCGTAACGCGTGACGGGTTTAATCCCTGCGCATCACGCATTACGCATTACGAGATTACGCGTTACGCGTCACGCGTCACGCGTCACGATGTTAAAGGAGGAGTGTTTTAATGAGAAAAGTATTTTGTCTGTTCTTTATATTTCTAATAGCAGCTATTCTCTTTACTGCAGGGCTCGCCGAAGATAAAGAAACTTATTATCTGGGTCATTATTTTACTTCCAATCTTCATTATCCGGGAGAAAAAATTCCTCTCAGTCTGAGCCTCTATTCTTATAATCTCAGGAAAAAAGGAAATTTCAATGACGATGTAAATATAAAAATCTATAAAATTCCTGCAGATTTATCTTCTGATAAATGCGATGCTTTTATCGCTAAAGAAAAACCTTTAGAAGAACTTGACGAAACAGTTACTATGGAAAATTATTCTTCGAGTTACTGGAGCTGTTACCATAGTCTTGAACTTCCACCTCTTTCTTCAGGAAATTATTATATAATCTGTTCCACAGATAACGCAAAATCTTCAGGCTCTTTTCGCGTAAGTCAGATTGCCATGTCTGCAAAATCTTCAAAAGAATTTATTTTATTGTTTGTCCAGGATCATAAAACAGGTAATCTTCTGGAAAATGTGGACATAAGCGTTTATCTTACAGGAGAGACAAAAAAAATAAAAACAGATAAAGAAGGAAGGGCCATATTATATTACAGGGATTTAAAAGTTTCTCCCGATAATATAAAGATAATTGCCTTTAAAGGAGATGATACTGCGGAAATAAATATTTCCTCTTTTACCGTGGCGAAAACCTTTAAAGGTTATATATATACGGACAGACCTGTTTACAGACCGGCACAGAAGGTAAGTTTTAAAGGGATTCTCAGAATGGAAACAGGTTCTTCTCTTGATTTTATAAGAGATGAAGTCAAAATTTCCATCTATGATCCTCAGAGTTCCGAAGTCTATAAAAATACTCTGAAAACAGATGATTTTGGTTCCCTATCGGATAATTTTACCCTTAAAGAAGAACCTGCGCTGGGTAATTATTCAGTAACATGTCTTCATCCTTCCGGCCAGAAAGCATACGGTACTTTTCAGGTACAGGAATATCGGAAACCGGAATTTGAGATAAATATAAAACCTGAGAAAGAACATTATATTCAGGGAGAAAAACTGACATTTAATATGGATGTGAAATATTATTTCGGTTCCCCTGTTCCCGATACGGATTATACCTATGAAATATACAGAAGTTATTATTATCCTTATTTCTGGAATTACTGGTGGGAAGAAGATATTCTGCCTTACTACAATAATTATTCAGGGGAATTTATATCTTCGGGAAAAGGTAAAACTGATAAAAACGGTAAAGCCACTTTTATCTGTGATGCAGCAAAGGCGGATTATGATGCAAATTATACTGTTACTGTGAGAATGACGGATGAAAGCCGCAGAGAAGTTACAGGTTCTGCGGTGGCACTTGTAACGGCAGGTGCATATTACATTACCGTTACACCGGAGAAATATTTTTATGAACCTGGCGATAAAGCTCATGTGAAGGTTGCGACAAAAGATTATGACGGAAAACCTGTCAGTTCCGATATTACTTTAAATCTGAAATATGAATTTTATAATGAGAAACTTGAAAAATGGGAGTGGAAAGACCTTGACAGTGTAAAGCTGAAAACAGATGATACAGGCATAGCTTACTATGACTTCCTTCCTGATAAAGACGGATATTATCAGCTCGAATGTAACGGCCTGGATGCTTATAAGAATGAAATAAAATCTACCGGTAATATCTACTGTTACGGAGGAGGTTATTACAACTGGTACAGATTTACGAATATAGAAATAATTCCTGATAAAAATATGTATGATACAGGAGATAAAGGGAAATTCTTTCTCGTATGTCCTTTCCCCGTAAAAGCCCTTGTATCTGTCGAAGGAGAAGAGATTTTTAGCCAGAAAATAGTTGATTTTTCGAATAAAACTGCATCCTTTGAGGTGGATATAACAGAGAAATATACGCCGAATTTTTATGTTACGGTAAGCTTTTTCTATGAAGGAAATTTTTATTATCAGACGAAAAAGATAGTATGCCCTTCAAAAGATAAATTTCTGAACGTTTCCGTTGAAGCAGATAAAGAGAAATACCGTCCCAGAGATACGGCACGATTTATCCTGAAAACTACCGATCAGAATAACAGACCTGTATCGAGTCAGATTACCATGGGTATAGCAGATGAATCCGTCTATGCAGTTGTAAGTGATAATACTCCGAATATACAGAAATTTTTCTACGGTTTGAAGAAAAATCAGGTTTCTACCTGTAATTCTAACGGAAATGTCTACGGAAGAGACTCTTATTATGATGACTATGACGGTTTCTGTGATTATAATGCCGGCCCTATGCCTCCTCCATGCCCTCCTTCTGTTAAAATGGAACTCGGCGATACCCCGAAACAATCTACGGGAAAAACTCAGGTACAGCCGGATTTTACCCGTTCCTTTTTCCCTGATACGGCCTATTTCAATCCCAATATAATAACAGACGAAAAAGGTATTGCAGAAGTGCCTGTGTCCATGCCAGATACTCTTACAACATGGAGAGCCACGGCCAGGGCAGTGAGTAGAGACACAAAAGTCGGTGAAAACACCAAAAAAGTCACCGTCACTAAAAATCTGCTTGCAAGGCTCATTACAACAAGGTTTTACACGGAAAGAGATGAAGCTGTAATAACAGGTGTTATACACAATTATCTTAAGAGTGAAAAATCGGTTACGGCACAGCTTGAAATAGACGGCGGAATCGAACTTTTAGATAAAGAGGATTTTCAGATAAAGATTCCGGCAGACGGTTCGAAATCTGTTAACTGGAAGGTAAAAGTAAAGAGAACAGGAGATGTTAAGATAAAACTCACCGCCCTTACGGATGAAGAGTCGGACGCGGTGGAGCTTACCGTTCCGGTTCTTCCTCACGGAACGGAAAAATATGTTGCTGCAGGAGGAGTCACAAAAGATGCGGAGGAAGAGACGATAACTCTTCCGAAAGATGCGGAAAAAGGCTCCGCAAAATGTATAATAACACTTGACCCGTCTCTTGCCTCTACAGTGCTTTCTTCCCTTGATTATCTTGTTGGCTATCCTTACGGATGTGTGGAACAGACCATGAGCAGATTTCTTCCCAATGTGATAGTCACAAAAACCCTGGGAGAACTGGACATATACAATGAAAAGATTAATAAAGACCTGCCCGATATGGTAAAGAAAGGTTTTGAGAGGCTTTATAATTTCCACCACAGTGACGGAGGCTGGGGATGGTGGGAAAACGATGAGAGTCACCCCTATATGACAGCCTATGTTGTCTATGGTTTTACAATGGCAAAAGAAGCAGGTTATTCTGTCGATGAAAGCAAGTTGAAAGCAGGTATTGGCTGGCTCAGAGAACATTATAAAAAAGAAGAGAATTTAAATACGAAAGCCTATATGGTTTTTGCCCTTACAAAAGCAGGTGAAGATTGTAAAGACCGCCTTCTGGAGCTTTATGAGAAACGTGAAAAACTTGACAGTTACGGGAAAGCTGTTTTTGCCCTGTCACTTTCTAAAAGCGGATTGAAAACAGAAGCAAAGGAAGTAGTTAATTTGCTTGAAAAAAGTGTCGACATTTCCGGCACAACTGCGTGCTGGTCAGGAATGACGGGAAGTCACGGGTGGACAGATAATTCAGTTGAAACTACTTCTTATTGCCTTACTGCCCTCCTTGATATAAAGCCTGACAGTGCTCTCATATCGAAGGTAGTAAGATATCTTTCAATAAGCCGTAACGGCTCCTGCTGGTATTCTACAAAAGATACTGCAGCAGCGGTCATGGCTCTTACAGGTTATATAAAGAACAGTAAAGAAATGAATCCTGATTTTACTGCTACCGTATATCTTAACGGTACAAAGATGGATACTGTTAAATTCACGAAAGAAGATGTCGGAAAAGAAGGTAAAAAGATAGAAATACCTTTTGACCGGGGCCTTCTTGACGGAGAAAATAAGATTCGTTTTGAAATGACCGGAAAAGGCCTTCTTTATTATGCGGTATATATGAAATACTATACGGAAGAAGAAAATGTAAAATCTTTGAATTCAGGCTTTAAGATTACAAGAACCTGTTATCTCTTGAAACCGGGGGCAAAAGATCCTGATAAAGAGAAGATAAAACTGGGCAGTAACGGTACCATAGAAGTAAAAAGTCAGGATATAATCCTTGTGGAGCTTGATATAACAGGAGCTTCCAGCTATGAATATATAATGATAGAAGATCCGAAACCTGCAGGGTGTGAGTATGATGAAAAGCAGAGAGAGAATTATACTGACTGGAATTACTGGTATGCCCATAAGGAATTGAGGGATGAGAAGATTGCCTATTTCTGCACCTATTACAGTGCTGGAACCAGGAAGGTGACTTACAGGCTGAGGGCCGAAACTCCTGGCATTTTCCATGTAATGCCTGCCAGGGCATCTGCCATGTACAGTCCCGAAATAGGCGGTAACAGTGATGAAGTGATAATGAAGATTACAGATAATAAATAATCAATTGTGCACCTCCGGCATATCTGATAAAATATAATTACAGGATTGCCGGAGGTGTTTTATTGAGTGCAGATCCATTGAAGAAAATTTTAGAATTTATCAGTCTCCACCCCGCCAGTCCGAAAGCGATTCCCCATAAGGAATAAATTACCAGAAGAAGTATAAAAGGCAACATTATGAGTTCGTTATTTATATGCATATAATTTGCAAATTTACGGGTAAATTCAATAAGTGCCGTAAATGCTTTACTCCCTCCCATAACCCAGAGCAGTCCGAATTTATATAAAACTATCAGTAAATTCACCGAAATTGAAGCTATAATATTACCGGTTAAATTAAATCCCATTATAAATATTATACCTTCTATTATAAGAGCTTCCAGAAATATAAACAGTGCGGCATTTATATTGTATCCCAGAAGCAGTTTGATAAAAGCCGTAATAAATCCTATAATGAGAATAATTCCTTTTCTGTCTATTGATTTTCTGGCACACATATAAATACATATATTCATTCCTACCATGACATTACCTGTAAAGAAAAAATGAAGGGCATGGAGATAATTGCCCAGCGTAATTTCAAGGGCTCCGTTCAGACCTGCCAGAACTCCTGTCAATGCTATTTCTCTGCTGGTAAATTTCATAACTTATATCTGTTTTATTCTTTCTTTAGAGTTATTATAATCCATCTTCGTTATATTAACAAAAATATAACGATAAATCAATGAATTATTCAATTTAATAATAAAAAATTGATAATATAAAAAATGAAAGAATTATCGGTGCCGGTAATGATATGGAAAAACTTTACAATTTATTTACAAATTAAAAACAGTTTCTTAACAATTCAGTGGTAAAATACGGAACAAAGTAAAATATGATAAAAAGGAGTATCTTTATGTGTGATATATGTCCTGTCGCACTGGCAGGTTTTCTCGATAATAAGATAAGAAGATGTCTTCAGAATCCGCGAACAATACTGGAGCCTTATATTAAAGAAGGCATGACAGCTCTGGATGTCGGCTGCGGTCCCGGATTTTTTTCTATAGATATGGCTCATCTGGCAGGTAAATCAGGCTCTGTTATATGTGCCGATCTGCAGGACGGCATGCTTGAAAAAATAAGAAGAAAAATAAAAGGAACAGATTTAGAACATACTGTTAAGCTTCATAAATGCGGAAATAACGGAATAGGACTTACGGAACAGGTTGATTTTGCACTGGCTTTTTATATGGTTCATGAAGTGCCTGATCAAAAAACTCTCCTTGAAGAAGTAAAGTCAATACTGAAACCGACAGGGCAATTTTTAATAATAGAGCCGAAATATATTCACGTTTCGAAAAAGGATTTTGAAAGAACACTTGAAACAGCTAGAGAAGTCGGATTTAAGATAGCAGGAGGGCCGGATGTTTTCTTCAGTCAGTCGGCGGCTTTAATCAACAGTTAAACATCTTTATTATAGAAGCAACACAGAAATTTACGCGGATTTAACGTATCATTACTTCCTGATGTAGCTTTCTTTGAGGATTTAATTGCTTCCGGTGTTACATTTAATTCTGAACCTGTATGCATAAATTCACCTGATTATGTAAAATTATCTGCTGAAAAAATAATATTCTTCAGGCCCGGAAGACAGAAGAGAATTACCGGATTCTGAAGTGTGACTGCTCTTCAGTTCCAGTGACAGTTTCCGCCCTGTGTCATTCTCCGGTTCTTTTTCAAATATAGCCAGGACTCCGTTAGTATTGGCTTTTAAAGTATAATCATCTCCTGTTTGACTGTCATGAAGAGTATAACTTTCCAGATGTTTATTTATTGATCGTTCCTGAAGGCCGGCATAGTTCGCTTTGAATGGTATAATTGTTTCTGCGGCAGGTTTTGCACCGATTGATATTATATCAGATGTTTTAACATTTTCCTCTATTAAAGGTTTTCCGGAAGCGGTAGATTTTATTTTCCCCGCCCCTGAATATTTTTGTAATTCTGTTGTATTCAGTCTATTGTTAATGTTTCCTAACATAAAACAATTCTCCGTCAGATTTTATACTCATCCATAATCAGAATAACATACATATACGTTAAAAGTAATATTTTTTTGTTAAATTTTTGTTAATATTTTTATATGATCTTTATATAATTAATTTCATAACAAAAGACATGACCCGAGCATAAGCATGCAATAAAAGTTTTCCTCCCGTCACCCGTCACGAGAGCATATATGTATTATTTATTCTCACCTCGGTAATTACTTATGTCATCAGGAAGGAAATGTAATTGAATGCTTGAATTTTACAATAATGTATTATTTCATCATTAGAATGAAAAGTGAAAAGTGAAAAGTGAAAAGAATGGGACATTACTCACTATTCACTATTCGCTATTC
>JBEHWO010000269.1:0-9664 GCA_040217695.1 Vulcanimicrobiota bacterium
AGCTTGATTATGTGTCTGCAGGCCAGGCCTATCAGGATATTATAACGGTAAATCCCGATGATGACAGAGGTTATTTCGGCATGGGGCAGATCCACAGTCTGAAAAAAAACGATAACCTTGCAATAAACTATTTCAATAAAGCAATAGAATGTAATCCTCTGAATACAGAAGCCATGTGTAATATAGCCTGTATTTATATAAATTCAAATGATTACACTCAGGCAAATAAATACCTTTTCATGGCACAGGAAGCAGATTCATCAGATCCGACCATACATTATCTGATGGGAATTTTATATGATAAAAAGGGGCAAAAGCAGGAGGCTCTTAAAGAACTGAATCTGTATATGAATCTCGCCCCCGGTGGTAAATATGCAGGAGATACAGGCAAGATTATAGAAAGAATAAACAGTCAGTAATAGCATTTAGCTATATGGCTCTGTCAGCCCGGTGCTCCGGAGAAAAATTTTCACGGCCACTGCGATACAATGTCCCGTGACGCGTGACGTGTCACGGGGGCTTATAAGTTATGTTCTTCCATATCTGTGATAGACAGTTCTTCCATAGAAAAAATTCTGTCTATATCCAGTATTATTACAAACTGATCATCTTTTTTCCCCATACCTTTTATAAATTCTGTCTTGAGTTTTGTGCCAATTCTGGGAGGAAGCTCAATCTGGGAAGGTTCCATATTAAAAACTTCCTGAACTGCATCTACGAGAGCACCAAGCGCAATAGTCTCACTCTCAAGTAAAACCTCCACTATCACAATACAGGTATTTACCGTATTATCCCCTTTTGCCATATCAAATTTCAGCCTCATATCAACAACAGGCACAACACTTCCCCTGAGATTGATAACTCCCAGTATAAAATCAGGCATACGGGGAACATGGGTGATCCTTGTATAATCCAGGACTTCCCTCACTTTTGCTATATCCAGAGCAAACAGTTCTCCACCAAGAGTAAAAGACAGATACTGAGATGTTTCGAGAACTTCTTCCATACAAAAAACTCCTTTCTATCAGACTTTTGCCAGTTCATCAATACGGGCACTGGCAACTAATTGAGGTAAATCAAGTATAAGGGCTACAGAACCGTCACCGGGTATAGTTGCTCCTGACAGACCCTTTACATCACGGAAAATCTGTCTTCCCCCTTTCTGCCAGTCCTTCTAACTTTCTATAAATAGTTCTTCTGCTCATACCAAGAAGCCTTGCTGCTTTTGCTTTATTTCCGCCTGTTTTCTTCAGCGCTTCCATTATAGAAGCTTTTTCATTATCTATGTCAGAGTGAGGTTTTTTAGATAAAAAATTCTTAAATTTTGCAGGCAAATCATCTACTGTAATTATATCTCTGCGGCAGAGTATAAAAGCATGTTCCAGTGTATGCTCAAGTTCTCTTATATTACCGGGCCAGGGATATTCTGCAAAAAGAGTCTGCACATCTTCTGAAATAAATCTGATATGTTTGTTAAGTTTCCTGTTTAATTTCTCAATAAAAAATCGTGATAGAACCGGTATATCATCTATTCTCTCCCTGAGGGCAGGAAGATTTATTTCTACCACATTCAACCTGTAATAAAGATCCTCCCTGAATTCACCTGATATAACCTTATCGTGAAGATTTTTATTTGTGGCAGTAACAATACGAACATCTACCTGTATTGTCTTACTATCTCCCACTCTTTCAAATTCTTTTTCCTGAAGAACCCTTAAAAGGCGTAATTGAAGAGAAGGGGATATATCTCCTATTTCGTCTAAAAATATCGTTCCTTTATGAGCGAGTTCAAATCTGCCTGCCTTATCTTTAAGCGCACCTGTAAAAGCACCTTTAACATGTCCGAAAAGTTCACTTTCAAGAAGAGTTTCCGTAAGAGCAGAACAGTTTACTTTAACGAGAGGTCTGTCTTTTCTGGGACTCATGTAATGCAATGCTTCTGCCACAAGCTCCTTTCCCGTGCCGCTTTCACCTGTAATAAGGACAGTAGTGGATACGGGAGCAAGATCCTCTATAAGGGAATAAACCTGCTGCATCTTTTCCGATTTACCTGTAATATTATGAAAAGTCTGTCTCTTTTTTACTGTCTTTTCAAGCTTTACCAGACTTGTTTCATCTCTTATTACCATAACGGCTCCTGAAAATTCTCCGTTACGACCTACCAGTGGAGTTATACTCAGACTCACCACCTGACCTGACTTATGAATGGACTGACATTCAAGTCTGTATGCTTCAACAGCTTTTTTTTCTATAATAGTTTTATTGAGTGCTTCAAAACATATTTTCCCGTTACATCCAATACAGTTAAAGGGTTTTCCTTTAGAAGAATCGGACAATCTGCATATAGATTTTACGGCATCATTGATTTCTATAATATTCAGGTCTTTATCTACAGTAACAATTCCATCCTTCACACTTCTGAAGATAGCCTCAAGATTCGAACGATATCTATCTTTTTCATCAATAATATTTTTATGTTCCAGAGCCAGTTTTGCAGTTTTAAGGAGTATATCCTGTGTTACAGGCTTGGCTAGATAATCGAAAGCACCGAGTCTTACAGCCTCGGAAGCGGTATCCAGATTTGGATAGCCCGTAATCATTACAACAGGACAGTTCAGGTTGTTCTCTTTAACAAATTGAAGAATTTCTATACCTGTTTTTCCTCCAAGGATAATATCGGTAATGATGAAATCAATACCTTTATTTAAAATATATTCGGAAGCTTCCGTATAATCACATGCCAGAAAGACATTATAGCCTTCCTCGGAAAGAAAAAATTCAAAGGTATCTCTTATACTTTCTTCATCGTCTACAACAAGAATATTGTATTTCATATGTTCATTTTTCCTCTTTCAACAGTTAAAATTCGCCTTCCCATACAGGTAGATCAATAATAACTTTTGTAAATTCTCCTTCAACACTGTCTATTATAATATGCCCGTTATGTTCATTTATAATACCGTAGCTTATACTTAAACCGAGACCTGTGCCCTGGCCGAGAGGCTTTGTGGTAAAAAAAGGATTAAAAACCTTATCTATTATACCGGCATGGACACCACATCCGTTATCATGAAAAATTGTTCTTACAAATTTTTTATTAGCAACAGTTATTTCCTCACAGGCAACATTAATAATTTTATTACTGTCATAGGAAGGATATTTATTATTAAGGGCATATCTTGCATTACTGAGTATATTCAAAAAAACCTGCTGAATCTGATTTGGCTCTGCCATGATTTTCGGCAATTTTTCGGAAATATTTATCCGGAAAGTAATGCCGTCTTTATTCATCCTGGCCCCTGTAAGAATGATTGAATCCGTAAAAATCTGGCCTATGTCAACAGGCATTTTATCCTGTCTCGTACTTCTGGCAAAGGAAAGAAGGCTTTTCACTATCCTCGCAATACGGTCACCTTCCTTTATTATCCTCTTACAGACATCATAGTTTTTACTGTTTTTTTCACTTTTATTTGCAATTATCTGGGCATAATTAATTATTCCCGTGAGGGGATTATTAATCTCATGGGCAACTCCTGCAGCAAGTTCTCCGATTGAAGCAAGATGGGATGTCCTGAGAGCTTCTCTCTGAAGAAAAACTTTTTCTGTCATGTCTCTTGCAAGAACTATAATTTTAACAATATGTCCGTATTCATCTTTTATTGGTCTTGCTCTCACATCAAGATACCTGTTATTTGACGTCAATAACTGCCCGCTTTCTGCTCTTCCAGTAGAAAAACTCTTTACGACGGGACAATTTTTGCATGGTTTCTCTTCATTATAAAAAAGAGAATGGCATTTTCTTTTTAAAACAGTGTCTTCATCCAGATGAAACACGGCTGCAGTATTTACCCACAGTATTTCCATATCATGTGATAGTACCAGCAGCGTATCGGGAAGAGAATCAAGAAGTATGTGATATTCCTCAGAAAGTCTTCGAAAATTCTTTTCACTGGCTTTAATAGCTTCATCAAGACTTTTACGTTCACTTACATCCTCTATAAAACCTTCCAGATAAAGTTCTTTACCTTTTAAATCGCGGACAAGTCTTATATAGAGATTAACTGTAAGTTTACTGCCATTTTTATGAAGAAGATTATATTCAAATTTTTTCATACCGGGTGTACTGCGAAGTGTTTCAATCATCTCATTTCTAAGAGACGAATAAGGATAAACAGTCTGCCCTATATCTCTTATTTCATTCATAACTTCTTCAGGTGAATTATAACCGAATATTCTGGCACATGACTGATTGAGAGTAATAAAAGTACCATTCATGGCAGTCTGAAATATACCAAAGGAAGAATTTTCAAAAAGATTTCTGTATCGCTCTTCACTCTCTCTGAGAGCGACTTCTGCATGTTTACGTTCGGCAATTTCTTTTTCCAGCCTCACGTTTATGGATTTCAATTCATCTGCCCTCAGTTCCAGTTCATCTCTGTATTTTCCGAGTTCTTCTTCTACTTTCAGAGTTCCCATAAGTCTTTCAAGTTCTTTTTGTTTTTCTCTGAGCTCAAGTTCAGCTTTTATACGGGCAATAGCATTACCTATCTGTGCTGCAATTGTTTCCAGAGAGCTTCTGCTGCAGGGAGGTATTTCGTCAATAGAATGAGAAGAAATATTCAAAGAGGCTATCACTCTGTCCTGGTATATTACAGGGATAAAAGCAACTGCAAGCAAATTTTCTGATTTCAGTTCAGGATTCACAAGAGAACCTGTTAAATATTCATATTTAGTATAAACAGGAATTCTCTTCATTACTAACATGGCTTTATCAGAATCTGCCTTTATATGAGTTAACTCCGAAATAAATCTGTCTGATAATCCCTTTACACAGCCAAGCAGAAGGTCTCCCGAAGGTTCAAGAAGATATATGCCTCCCGAGTCCATTCCTGCGACAGATATGGCTATATCCAGACATAGAGGAAGAGCTTCTTCAAGGGTTGAAGCAGCAGCAAGGCCAAGAGCCAGATCTCTCTGTAATTTAATGCCCGGTGTTTCCGGATCCGTATCATACATGTTCATACATCCTGACTTACAATTTTACAGTCGTGACGCGTGACGCGAGGACAATAACCATCATTTGCCGGAATTATTTTCTTACAGTCACTTTATTATGAGAATCGTGACGCGTGACGCGTGACGCGTGACGCGAGGACAATAACCATCATTTGCCGGCGTTATTTTCTTGCATAAACTTATGCTCATTTAAACATAATAGCCGAAGTCTTACGCCTTTTTCAGAATTCTGTCTATATGGCCTGCAAGTTCACAGAGGCCAAATGGTTTTACAATACATTCTTTTATACCGGCTTTTATGGCTTTTTCTTCTATAGATACATTACTGAAGCCCACACATAGAACAACAGGCACAGAAGGTTGAAAACGCAAAAACTCTTCAGCACATTCAAGTCCTGTCATATAAGGCATAACATGATTTATAACAATTAAAATATAACTGCATGGATTCAGAAAAAATACCCTTAATGCTTCCATACAGGATGTAAGTGTTATAATATCATATCCGACAAAATATGGCAATTCCTCTCTTACTATATCAAGTAAATCCCTATCGTTATCAATAAACATTATATATTTATTTTTCTCTGTCACTTTATACGGATTTTTTTCGGTAACAGGTTTATTCCAGAGATTATTATATTCTGACATGATGATCTTCATATAGCTGATTACAGGATCACGCTTTCTGTCCATAACAATCTCCATCGTAACGCGTGACGCGTGACGCGTGACGGGAGGTATAGATTTCGTTGTGACCATACGGTCATAGCGTAATGCAATGTTATTCGAAAAAATCGAAAAAAATATGTATCATGAGCAGGTATGACGTTTTTGCTCCCGTCACGCGTTACGCGTTACGCGTCACGAGAGCATGTATGTATTATTTATGCTCATCTCAGTAGTGCTCAGAATGAGCGGTAAGTAATCGCGCCGGCTCATTACTCACCACTCACTCATTTAAAATCTCACATACTCATCATCTTCGCTGTCTCTTGCCGTAAGGCTTAACATCACACCTTTTCCTGATGTAGTAATAACTTTTGGATCTTTTACAGCTTCCTGTATAGCAGGTTTTTCTTTGACCTTATGCTGCTTTTTCCCCTGGCTTTTAACACCGCCATAGATCTTCTTACCGGCACTGTCGTCATCCAATTTGAAAAAGGTTATAAGTTCCTTTAATTGTTCCGCCTGGCTCAAAAGCTCTTCTGCCGTGGCAGACATTTCTTCGGAAGCGCCGGCATTCTGCTGTATTACCTGGTCAAGTTGCTGTATTGCCATATTTATCTGTTCTGATCCCACATTCTGTTCGTTGCTGGCAGCGCTTATTTCCTGTACCAGATCTGCTGTCTTCTGTATGGCAGGTACCATCTGAGTTAACATTGCTCCTGCTTTTTCTGCCACTTCCACGCTTGCGACAGATAATTTCCCTATCTCCTGTGCTGCCATCTGACTTCTTTCTGCAAGACTCCTTACTTCGGAAGCAACGACAGCGAAACCTTTTCCATGTTCACCTGCTCTCGCCGCTTCAATGGCTGCATTGAGAGCAAGCATATTTGTCTGTCTTGCAATTTCCTCTATTATGGAAATCTTCCCTGCTATTTCCTTCATGGCATTGACTGTTTCCGATACTGCCTGACCGCCTTCTTTTGCATCTGCCGCGGCTTTAATCGCAATCTTCTGAGTCTGTGCCGAATTATCTGCATTCTGTTTTATATTTGCAGTCATTTCCTCCATAGATGACGAAACCTCTTCTGCAGAAGCAGACTGTTCCGTAGCTCCCTGAGAAATCTGCTCCGCACTTGACGTCAGTTCATGACTCCCTGTTGCCACATTATTTGCCGACAGTTTAACATTTGTAACTACTTCCTTCAGGGAAACAACCATCTGTTTTAAAGCAATCATAAGTCTGTCATTACCTGACCGTTCTGTTACATTTACCAGGAGATTACCCGATGCAATCTCTTCTGCAATGGCGGTAATATTATTGAATGAATCTATGCAATCATTCAGATTATTCTTTAATTCATTGAAATCTCCGCTGTAATGTTCCATAATGACAGGCGGAATATCTCCTTTGCTTATTCTGTCAATATATTCTGCAGCTATATTAAGAGGGCCTATGACTGCGTCCAGTGTATCATTTACCCCCTGAACGATTTTCCTGTAATCGCCCTGATGTTTTGTCACATCTGCCCTTGTATCGAGCTTTCCCTTTACTGCTGCAGAAGACAGCATATTTACATCTATTACGAGAGCTTTTATGGCATTTATGGACTGCTCTATGGAGTTAGCTATATTTGAGAACATTTCCTCTGCCATTGCCGTATCAGTGTCACCTTTTTCGACTTCCAGTTGAAAATCCATATGTCCGCAGGAAAGATTGCTCAGTGTATCTATGACCTTCATCACTTCATTTTCCTGATATTCCCTTATTTTCTTTGCCACTTTCTCTGCTTTCTTTATTTCTGTCAGATCGGACACAAACTCTGTAACACCTATAATCTTGCCCTGTTCATCTCTGATAGGAATACCCGTGTAAGATATTTCCATATCCATTCCTGCAGGATGGGCATCCGTTTCGGAACTGCATGTCCTTCCTTCCTGCATGGCTTTTGTACAGGCACATTTAGAGGATCTGCAGTCGGAAGCTCTGAACAGATCATAACATTTTGAACCGGCAAGCTGTGCTTTATTCTGCCTGAGCAGAGTTGCTGCAGTCTGATTTATATACTGGACGTTCATTTCTTTATCCATTGTTACCATAGGAGAAGGCATGGAGTCCAGATATCCTACGAGAGTATTCAATGTTCTGTTAATACCTTCAACAATCTTCTTGAAATCTCCCTGATGTTTTACCGCATCTGCTCTTATGTCAAGCTTCCCTATCATCATTGCCTGAACCAGCATATTAATATCGTTCATCATAGCATTGATGGCATCTATACAGGTATTCAGATTATTCTTAATTTCATTGAAATCGCCCCTGTACGTATCGGTAATCCTGGGAGGTATGTCACCTTTACTTATCCTGTCAACATATTCGGCAGATACATTCAGAGGGCCTACCACTGCATCAAGGGTTTCATTTATGCCTTTCAGGATTTTCCTGAAATCTCCGTCAAATTTTGACAGGTCTCCCCTGACATCCAGTTTCCCTTCTGTCGCAGCTACAGTAAGTTTATTTACTTCAGTTATCAAATCAGTAAGGTAAGAGACCATACCCTTTAATGAAATCATAAGCTTATCCTGGGCAGAACGTTCTCTTACGACCACATTCAGATTGCCCTTTGAAATATTTACTGCAATATCGGTTATATCTGTCAGTGCTTCTATAAGCTGGTTTATATTATTTTTAATTTCATTAAAATCTCCCTGATAGTGGTCGGTAATCTTGGGAGGAACATCTCCTTTCGAAATCCTGTCAATATATTCGGCAGCTACATTCAGCGGTTTAATGACTGCATCCAGAAGGCCGTTTATACCTTCTATGATGGATCTGAATTCAAAATTGATACGTTCAGGTTCACCTCTCACATCCAGCTTTCCGGCAGTTGTAGCTTTAATGAGTCTTTCAGTCTCACTCTGTAAACTTTTAATGATACCTGTTATATTCTGAACAATAAACAACCCGAAAAAGAGTGTAAGTACTATGGCAAAGATGGCTATAAAAAAGGCCATCTTTTTTATGTTATTCAATCCGTCCAGAAACTCTTCATGATAGGCGCTGCATCCTATAACCCACTTCCATTCCGGAAAATACACACAGCCTGCAACCTTCATTCTTGCCTTTTTCTCACCTTTATTAATCCAGGGATAATAAGAAATATAAGACTCTCCTTCTTTCAGTTTTGTTGTATTATTTATTATATCCTGAATAAATAAATTTCCCGAAGAATCTTCGGCATTCCATATATTTTCTCCGTCCCTTGTTCTTCCGGCAGATAGAATGTAATCCCCTTTATTCTTTCCTTCACTTCCGTCCAGAATATAAACATATCCCGTTTTACCTATAACCAGTTTTGAAATACTATCCAGCAAAGGTTTCTGGCATAATTTCTCATCCATACCCACATATAATGCGCCAACAATATTACCTCTGTTATCCTTTATCGGCTCATAGGCAGTAAGATACCATTTACCGACCACCATGGCTCTGCCCCGAAATATTTCTCCCCTCATGACAGTTTCATATACCTGGGAAGAGGCAGGTATATATGTCCCGACAGCTCTCACGCCGTCTTTTTTCACATTGGTAGATATTCTCAATAAACCTTCCGGTATGACCTGAAATATGGTACATGTCACACCCAGCATTTTCTGTACTTTATCCACTCCTTCATAGTTATAGGCAACATTTCTGCCATTCATCTTCATAGAAGGTATTGAGATTTTCCTTGTAGACTTATCATCCTGATTTACCGCATTAAGCTCAATCAAATTACTTTCATCCATCTCGGGTCTGGAAGTAAAGATTGTATGTTCTGCCACTGTTAAATTACTGTTCAAATTACTCTGCAGCAGTACATAAACATTCCTGACTTCCTCTGAAATAACAAGGCCCTGCTGTTTCAGATTGGCTTCAATCTGTTTCAATGTTTCTTGTCTTGCAGTATTATAACTGAAAAAACCGAGCACAATGATCGGC
>JBEHWO010000270.1:0-9606 GCA_040217695.1 Vulcanimicrobiota bacterium
TATAATCAGGGGGTTGATCTCTAAATCTTCACCTGCCGATTTTGCATCCGGGTTTTTTAATCTGAAATCTGCAATTTCTATTGCCCTGACCAGTCTTTCTCTGTCTTCAAGGTCTGTAATATTATGAATCTTCGGCTGAAGAGATTTCAGATAATCTTCAAGTTTTTTCATATCATAAGATGAAAGTTCTTCTCTTAATTTATTATTAAGAGGAACTTCAAGGAGTTTGTAATTTGCTATGACGGAATGGATATAAAGAGGTGTTCCTCCTGCAAGAATCGGGATTTTTCCATTTCTCAGAAATCTTTTAAAAATTTCGAAAAATTTTTTGTAAAAACTGAAGAGATCGAAATTTTCCCACGGTTCAACTATATCTATTAAATGATAGGGAACAGTTTTTCCGTCAATTTTATATTCAGATAAATCTTTTCCTGTTCCTATATCAAGGCCTCTGTAGACCTGCCTGGAATCTGCAGATATGATTTCCGTGCCAAGGACAGAGGCAAGTTTTACCGCAAGAGATGTTTTACCTGAAGCAGTGGGGCCTGTTATGACTATAAGGTTGTAATCTGTAATCTGATCTTTTAACGGTGAAGTCAAAATTCAATACCTTCTTTATTGATATTTATTAAAAATGAATTATCTATTTCTTTTTCATATCTTTCCTATGATACTACATATGTAATAAACTTCTAATTTGCCGAATAAAATAAGTTACTACCATGTCATTATATAAATAATTCTCCCCTTTACCATTTCAACATAAACTTTTCTAATTATATTTACCTTCATAAAGTATTATAGCATATCTTCTCACCGGATGTACAAAAAAATGTAAAACTATATACTATTTATGATTTCTATGGTAAAATAAATATTTGCTGTTATCTTATTAAAAAAATAAAGGAGGTTGTTATGAAAAACAGTACTATTTATCTACTATTATCCATTATTTTTATTACAGTTATAATCATCTCAGGCTGCGGAGACAGCGGCAGCAACAGTTCTATAACAGTCAGCCCCACTTCAACTCCTACTGTTATTGCCCGGCTTGCGTCACTGTCAGGGCTGACTTCAGATGCTGACGGCAATATGCTTTCATCTGCTTTTGTGCTATCTATTAATCTCTCCCTCTCTGCATCAGTAAATACCTATTCTGATAAAAATGGTAATTATACATTCAGTAATCTTCCTCCCGGAAATTACAGGATTGAAATCTGGAAAAGCAAAACCGATTACGACAGCTCCCCGGGAACACCATACGGAGCAGTAAATATTACCCTGGTTGAAGGGAACAATACGGCAAATATAAAGGGAGGAACAGTAGATCCGGCCCCTACCGCAACTCCTACCGTATCTGTTACCGCTACGCCTACGATAAAATCGACACCTACGATAACGTCGACACCTACGATAACATCGACACCTACCATGACTCCCACTCCTTCATGGAAAAATGTGGGAAGCGCCGGATTCTCAGCAGGCGAGACAGGTTATACATCTCTATATGTCTATAATGGTACCCCTTATGTGGCTTATCGGGATTTTGCAAATTCCAATAAGGCGACTGTGATGAGATATAACGGAACATCCTGGGTGCCGGTGGGAAGTGCCGGATTTTCCGATGGTACTGCAGCCTTTACATCACTCTGTTTTAATGGTAATATCCCTTATGTGGCTTATAATGATGGTGCAAATTCTAATAAGGCCACAGTAATGAAATATAATGGAATTACCTGGGAGGTAGTGGGAAGTGCCGGATTTTCAGCAGGAGCCGCAAGTTATACATGCCTTTATTGCTCAAATGGGACTCTTTATATAGGTTATATGGATTTTGCAAATTCACAGAAGGCGACTGTGATGAAATATAACGGAACTTCCTGGGAGACAGTGGGAAGTGCCGGATTCTCATCAGGAGCGGTAAGCGTACCATCCCTCTATGTTGATGGTAACACCCCTTATATGGCTTATATGGATGATAACGAGTCTGATAAGGCTACAGTGATGAAATATAATGGAAGTACCTGGGAGACAGTGGGAAGTGCCGGATTTTCCGCAGGAGTGGCAAACTTTATATCCCTTTCTGTCTATGATGGAAAACCTTATGTGAGTTATACGGATGGCGGAAATTTCGGTAATGCCACTGTAATGAAATATAACGGAAGTACCTGGGAGAATGTGGGGAATGCCGGATTTTCAGCAGGTTATGCAACGTTTACATCCCTCTATATCTATAATGGAACTCCTTATGTGGCTTATATGGATGGAGGAAATTTAAATAAGGCCACAGTAATGAAATATAACGGAAGTATCTGGGAAAATGTTGGTAATGCCGGATTTTCCGCTGATACGGCAAGCTGGTTATCTCTTTTTATATATAACGGAATACCTTATGCGGCTTATGCTGATTGGGGAAATTCAAAAAAGGCCACAGTGATGAACTTCACCAATTAGGACAGGGATTATGGGATTACGGGGATTGCCGGGATGGCAGTCCCCGTCTTTACTTTATGGAAATGAAGAAAAAATATGTTATAATAAATCAACGGTGAATTGTATGATAAAAACATTGGATGCTATCTTTGACGGAAAAGTACTGCATCCTGATACTCCACTGGATTTGATACCCAATACAAAAGTGAAAATTACAATTGAATTTCCTGTAACAGAAGCCGTGAAACCTTTCTCATTTCTTGATACTGCATGTTCTCTGAATTTAGAAGGCCCTGCAGATTTATCAGAAAAAGTAGATGAGTATTTATACGGAGGATTAAGTAATGATAACCGCAAATAAGATATTTCTCGACACTTCATTTGCTATAGCATTATCTTTTATAACAGATCGGTATCATGAGCAGGCTAAAGAGTTAACTGCTGAGATGAAGCAAATGAATAGTATGTTCATCACTACCAGAGCAATTATAATAGAAATACTGAATGCTCTGTCAAAGGAGCGTTACAGGAAAGGAGCAATACGTTTACTGAGGTGAGCATAAATAATAAATATATGCTCTCGTGACGCGTAACGCGTAACGCGTGACGGGAGGAAGACCTTTATTAAAGGCTTATGCTCAGGTCAGTAATTGATTCTATGGAAGCAGACCCGAATATAACAATTGTCCCGGTTACAGAAGATTTATATAATAACGCGCTTCGATTTTATAAGACGAGAACAGATAAAGAATGGGGAATTACTGACTGTATATCATTTGTTGTTATGGAAGAATATGGATTGACAGAAGCTCTGACAGCAGATAAACACTTCCATCAGGCAGGATTTAAAGCATTACTTTTACATGGCGGGTAAAAATAATACGTGCTGAAAGCACGTATTATTTTTACATTCACTGTTAACCGCCTCTTCTATCCGTCAATGTCTGCATCGGTTTTAAAAGAAGCCACTACAGGCATATGATCTGAACCCCATTTTTTATGGTTCGGATATGTTCTTGTATCAAATACATGGGTGCTGTCTTTAATATAGTTTGCCACAGCTCCTCCCACAGGGCCTCCGTTTATATTCACGACAGTGATGCCTATCTGATCAATCAGGGATTTCCATGGTATATTAGAATATTCCCCTTTTGCTTTTGCTTCTTCCGTCGTCATCTGCATGACACCGTCAGTCAGAGTCTTCATACACTTGCTGTCTACAAAGTCGTTGCAGTCTCCCACTAAAATGATGTCTTTATCTTTTCCGGAGGCAATCTGATCTTTCATCCATTTATTTATAATCTTCGCCTGTTCTTCTCTGACACTTACCTTTCCACCTTTTTCCCCTCTTTTGGATTTCATGTGAACATTTACCAGGGTGAAGCTGAAATTATCGGCTTTCATATCTACAATCAGAGGTGCTCTCAAATGGTTGTCTCCCATCAAGTGAGGTACCTGCGCTTCTTTCAGTTCTTTTACTGAACTTTTATCACACTGAATTCTTTCTTTATTATATATAATGCCTATAAATTGCTTTTTGCCATTGTCCCTTATTCCGGTAGTGCCCAGGATATAATCAAAGCCCGGCAGGTTGCTTACAACCTTCTGAAGTCCTTTTTCATCTGCTATCTCCTGAACACCCATTACTTCCACTCCGGAATCTTTTATTACCTGAGCAAGCATTGCATAATCTTTATCATTTCTTGGTTTTTCTTTATTATCTCCGAGCCATTCCATATTATAGCTGCCTATTTCAACGGTGGTGCCGCCTTTTTCTGCGGTACCCTGTGAAATTCCGCCTGTTACTCCAGTGCTGTTTGACTCTATCTTCTTTTTCATTTCAGACAGTTCTTTTGTAGGATCATTCTGAACCGATTGACCGAAACTGATATTATCTTTCGGTTCCATAGAATATTCCTCTTTTTTATGACCATGATGTTTTTTTCTTGAAATTTCAGTCTGGTGTTTACTGTGATGAGCTTTTCCTATCTCCATATCCCCACAACCTTTCAATAGTTTTACCTGATTATCTTATCCCGTATATAAGTGTAACCTTTAGCAGGACAAAAAGCAATGGAATAATGTTAAAAAAATGTTAACTTAATTGTGGAAAAAGCTTTCTAGATTAGATATAATTAGAGGCGTAATTTACGTGACGCGTAATGCGTAACGCGTCACGGGAGGAAGACCTTTATTATATGCTTATGCCCGGGTCAATAGATGCGTGATGATGCGTGACGCGTAATGCGTGATGCGTGACACGCAGGGTAAGCCTGCTCACGACTCATTAAGAAAGGATTTGATTTATGTTTTTCAGACTGCTGTCACTACTTATGTTACTGTTTGTTGTTACTTCTGCTATGGCAGAAGAAGTTCCGCCTTTTAAATTTGCACAGAACTATACCATAGACGATATTATGGAAGGCGGAGAAAAATATGAGAATTTTATAAGAGAATATCTTACATGGGAAGGAGAGTTTTTTTCTGTTGCCAGAGACAAAGAAAAAAAACTTATATATGACGGATATATGGTGGATGAAAAAACAGGGAAACCTGTAAAATGCCGTTACTGGAGTGCACCGTCAAAAGAATGTCTTGACGTGGCTCTCTGTGTAAAGGCACTTTCAGGTGATCCTTATGCTGCAATTCTTTTCTCCGGAGGTGATAAAGGAAAAGCAAAGGAAAAAGCCCTTGAAATTCTCACAGGCAAAATGGACAGTTATATGGCTTATTACAGAGATTATCCGGGGTACGGAGGATTTATGCCATGGTACTATATACAGGATAAAGTCACTCCTACAGATAACTGGGCCGGATATGTTCCTGCTCTTGATAACGGCGAATGGATATGGGCTCTGCTTGTGGCTGAAAAATCTTTAAGACAAGAAGGTTATACGGAACTTGCAGACAGATATAAAGATTATCTTTCCATGTTGAAGGAACATGCAGTTAAAATCTTTTATGATAAAGAAGCCATGAAGGTCAGGGCAGATGTTCATATTCTGAATATGAAAGACATTAATTCAGGCTATGAAACGGCAACTGACAGACTCAAATATATTACAGGAGAACATGGCGTTCATGAAGGTGTCATGATTGTTATGTACGTTACTCTCTTCGGTAATCTGACTGAAAAAGAAAAAGAAGCGATCTGGAAAGATATTAAAATGGTAAGGGTAGAGCATAAATACGGAACGACATGGCAGGGTTACTGGGGCTCCGCCCATGAAAGCTGGGCCTATCTTTTCATGCCATACAGAGATATGACCCATTACAGGGATCTCTTCAGAATAAGGGAAATCATCCGTTCACAGAATGCCAGGGAAAGAGGTTATCCGGGATTTACTGCTTCCATCGGAAAACCCGGCGAAGACGGCTATCTTTCTGCCTGTGGTATTGAAGGTGTGGGTTCTCAGCCGGTAGAATATAACAATGTTTTTGCTCCTTACGGCGCTTTCCCCATGATCCTGGAATTCTCCGATAAACATGAAGGCAATTACGGTCTTGCCTGGTTGTTGAATATGTTAAAGGGCCGAAAAATGCAGGGCCCTATGGGCGGTGGAGAGTCCGGAACGAATGACGGAACACTGGTGTCTTACAGTAAGACTGTTGACGGAACTTTCCCCGTTCTTCTCGCACTCATGGGAGGACTTGAAAAAGAAACCTCGGAAATGCTCAAAGATTACGGAGTCTATGAAGAATTTATAAGAATTATGGAAGAAGAATATAATGAAACCTTCGGCGGAGAACCTCTTAAAGAGCCATGCAGCTTTGTTCTGCCCGATGTTTCTGTACCTGCAGATAAAATCTCTGATTATGTCTGTGAGTAGTGAGTCGTGAGTATTGAAAAGTGAGTCGTGAGTCGTGAGTCGGCAGGGGGCGATCCTCTGTGGTCGCCAGGTACCCGGTGAAAATACGCGTCACGCGTCACGCATTACGCATTACGCATTACGCATTACGAACCTGTCATTCTCTGCGATTCACTCTTCATATCTCCACAAATACTCCTTTAAACCACCTGTAAATAGTCATTTGAGAGGATAGTAATTTCCTGGAATAAGAGGTATTATTAACACAGTATAACCTGTTTTTTTATATCGAAAAAAATTAAGAGGTGATAGGATGAAATTCAGTATTCTTATTATTTTATGTATGATGGTGCCTTTTATTACAGGCTGTAAGAAAGATGAAGCAGGGGCTTCGGAAAGTGAAAAATTAATCTATGTAAGGCACATACAGGTAGACAGCAAAGAAAAGGCTGAAGAGATACTGAAAGAATTAAAAGAAGGAAAAGAACCTTTTGAGAAGCTTGCAGGTAAATATTCCAAATGCCCTTCAAAAGTAAACGGAGGCAAACTGGAGCCATTTGAAAAAGGGACAAAGGATAAGAAATTTGAAGAAGCAGCTTCCGGGCTTAAAGTTAATGAAACAAGTGAACCGGTAGAAACAGAACTCGGCTGGGAAATAATAGAGAGACTTTCCCCGCCTCCCCCTACGCCCACAGCGGTGCCTCCTACGCCCTCACCTGTCAGGATAAGACATATACTTGTTGAAAACAAAGAAGAAGCAGATGAAATTATAAAGGAACTAAAAGAAGGAAGAGATTTTACCGAACTCGCCGTTGAAAAATCTGCATGCCCTTCCAGGAAATCGGGAGGCGACCTGGGTATGATGAAATACAATGGTAATCTTTCGGGACCTGTTAAAGAAGCAGCTTTTAAACTCAAGATGAACGAAATAAGTGAGCCGGTAAAATCTGAATATGGCTTTCACATACTGCAGAGAATTGAACCTGGTTTGAACATAGAAATTCATGAAGGTGAAAAAGTCAGAATCCGCCATATACTTGTAGAAAAAGAAGAAGAAGCAAAAGAATTACTCAAAGAATTAAAAGAAGGACATGATTTTTCCGAAGCAGCTCTGGAAAAATCTCTGTGCCCCTCCAAACAGAATGGAGGAGACCTGGGAATGGTTTCTATGGGAACTCTTGCCAGGCCTCTTGAAAATGCAGCATTTAAACTTAAAATCAATGAATTCAGTGAACCTGTTAAATCTGAATACGGCTGGCATATTATGCAGAGAATTTCTCCTGACCTTGTAATTAAAATGCCTCCTTTAGAAATCAGGGTAAGTCATATACTTGTAAATACACAGGAAGAAGCAAATAAAATAAAGGAAGAATTGAAAAAAAGCGGCGATTTCATTACGATTGCAAAGGAAAAATCGCAATGCTCTACAAAAAGCAAAGGAGGAAATCTCGGCAAAATTAAACGGGGCGATATGGCAGCACCTTTCGAGAAAGCTGCTTTTTCTCTGGATGTAGGAGGAATAAGCGAACCGGTGCATCTTACGGACGGATGGCATATTATAAAAAGAACCGAATGATTCCTCTGAAAAAAGCCAGTCTGAAAAAGACTGGCTTTTTTTGTTTTTTGCAATAATATTTCTTTTTTCTTTTTAAATCTTTTACATAAAAATATATTATAATAGATATATAAAAGATTAATTATAGCTGGTTTTATGACTATCTATAAATAATGACCCGATAATGAGTAAAGCGTAATGCGTGATGCCCAGGAATATAAACGCGTCACGCGTCACGCGTTACGCGTCACGACAACGTACATTACAATAAGTTATAAAATACACTATAACAAAGAGGAGAGAAAGTTGAAAAAAAACAGTATTTTTTCTGTCACTTTATTGCTGCTCATATGTTTATTTTCTTCCTGTAACAGGGATAACAGGATATTTGTAAGGCATATACAGGTAGACAGTAAAGAAAAAGCTGAAGAGATATTGAAAGAATTAAAAGAGGAGAAAACATCTTTTGAGAAGCTTGCCGGTAAATATTCAAAATGCCCTTCCAGAGTAAACGGAGGTAAGTTAGAGCCATTCACCATAGGAACACAGGAAAAGAAATTTGAAGAAGCGGCTTTTAAGCTTAAAATCAATGAAGTCAGTGAGCCGGTGGAAACAGAGCTCGGCTGGGAAATAATAGAAAGACTTCCTTTACCCACCCCTGTACCTACGTTTACTCCTACAGTTACGCCTGTTCCGCCACCTACTGTTACTCCTACAATTACTCCTATACCATCTCCTGTCAGGATAAGACATATACTGGTAGAAAAAAAAGAGGAAGCAGAAGAAATAATCAAAGAATTAAAAGAAGGTAAAGATTTTACCGAACTTGCCCTGGATAAATCTTCCTGCCCTTCCAGAATAAAAGGAGGAGACCTTGGTATAATAAGCTACAGGGGTAATCTTTCCGGTTCTATTAAAGAAGCGGCTTTTAAGCTTGAAATAAATGAAATAAGTGAGCCTGTAAAATCTGAATATGGTTTTCATGTTATACAGAGAATTGATCCTGATTTGAAAATAAAAGTTCCTGAAGTTGAAAAAATTAGAGTCCGTCATATACTCGTAGAAGAAGAGAAAGAGGCGGAGGAAATAATTGAAAGATTGCAGAAAGGAGAGGATTTTTCCGAAATTGCTCTGGAAAAATCTCAGTGTCCTTCAAAAATCTGCGGAGGAGATCTGGGCATGATTTCAGCAGGACAGCTTGCAAAGCCTCTTGAAAACGCTGCTTTCTCTCTGAAAATAAATGAATTAAGTAAACCTGTTAAAACAGAATTTGGCTGGCATGTTATACAGAGAATTGACCCGTCACTTGTGATTAAAATACTCCCTGTGGAAATCAGAGTGAGTCATATACTTGTAAACACACAGGAAGAAGCAAACAAGATACAGGAAGAATTGAAAAAAGGCGGGGATTTTACACATATTGCCAGAAAAAAATCTGAATGTACCGCAAGTAAAGACAGAGGGGGAGACCTTGGTAAGATAAAAAGGGGTGATATGGCAAAACCCTTTGAAAAAGCTGCTTTCTCCCTTGAAAAAGGAGAGATAAGCGAACCGGTACAGCTCAGGGATGGATGGCATATTATAAAAAGAACCGAATAGGACAGTAATTTTGAGGATTTCGGGGATTGAGCATGGAGAAAATACACAAAACACTCCAGAAACAAGCTCAGAGCTATAATATAAAGGTGTGTAAAAATAAAAGGCGTATTCTTTCAAGTAGAAATCAACAATTCTAAAAGAAAGGAAAGAAAACGCCATGAAGATAGTTTATCCTAAAGAGATAAAAAACACAAGAGAAATTGAAGAACT
>JBEHWO010000271.1:0-9588 GCA_040217695.1 Vulcanimicrobiota bacterium
CGCGTGACGCGTGACGCGTGACGCGGGGACAGATTTTATGGTCCGCTCATAGTCGGAAGTTGTATAAAAAAAATTAAACTTATATTTAATAATATTAACATAAGGTCAGTTCATTGTCAAAATCTATTTCTATTCCAGCGCCTTCCTGACACTTTTAGCCAGATCTTTTATTGAAAATGGCTTCTGGATAAAATGGACTCCTTTATCCAATATACCGTGATGGGCTATAACATCAGCAGTATAACCTGACATAAATAGACACCTGAGATCCGGATAGAGAGACATGAGACGATCTGCCAGTTCACGACCGTTCATCTCAGGCATTATAACATCGGTAATAAGCAGATGAATTTCACCGTCATACTTTTCGGCCAGAGACATGGCCTCAAATGGCGTAATTGCAGTCAGAACTGTGTAACCTAATTTTTTCACTATAGCTTTAGCCCCTTCTAATAACATGGGCTCATCCTCTACCAGCATTACAGTCTCCTTACCTCCCGCTATTGTTTCTGCCTGTTCTTTTGCCTGATCCAGAGTGGTTTTATCTGTATATTGCGGCAGGTAAATATTGAAGGTACTTCCCAGGGATGGCTCACTGTAAACCGTAATGAATCCATTATTTTGTCTGACTATGCCATATACTGTAGCCAGTCCGAGGCCTGTTCCCTTACCGGATCTCTTGGTAGTAAAAAAGGGTTCGAATATATTTGCAAGTGTTGCACTATCCATACCGCAACCGTTATCACTTACCGAGAGCCTCACATAATCACCGGGCATAAATCCGGGATGTTCGGAGCAATAGACCTCATCAAAGACAGCATTACCGGTTCCGACAGTGACTCTGCCAACTCCGTCTATAGCGTCACGGGCATTAACAAGTAAATTTGCCAGAATCTGATCAATCTGACTGGGATCCACCATTACCTGCTTCAGCCCCGAAGACGGTTTCCATATTAAATCTATATCCTCCCCTATGAGACGGCGTAACATTTTGAGCATATCTTCCACAGTGTCGTTCAGATTTAACACTACAGGTGTAATTATCTGTTTTCGGGCGAAAGCCAGCAACTGTCTCACCAGATTGGCCGAGCGTTCCACTGCATTACGAACTCTCACCAGATTATCAAATACCGGATCTTTACAGGTTACCTGATCCAGTGATAATTCCACACAACTGAGAATTATACCAAGAATGTTATTAAAATCATGAGCCACTCCTCCTGCCAGTCTTCCTACAGATTCCATCTTCTGTGCCTGAGATAGCTGTTCCTGAAGTTTTTTCTGCTTATCATGTGCCATTTTTTGGCCTGTAATATCACGAAGAAAGACAAATAATCTACCTTCGCCCGGCAGACAGTTAACACTGATATCCAGTTCAATAATTTGTCCGTCTTTAGAACGGTGTCTGCTTTCAAAGCGATCAGAACCATTTTCAATAACTTTCTTTATATGCCTGAGTATTTCTTCTTTTCCTTCCTGAAATTCCACATCATTCAGGGTCATTTCAAGCAACTCGTCACGGCTGTAGCCAGCCATGTTACAGTATGCTTCATTGACATCTATAAAATGTCCCTCCAGATCTATCACACAAAAACCGTCCAGGGCAGTTTGCAGGATAGTACGGTAATGGACTTCACTTTTTCGCATATTTTCTTCCGCATGTTTTCGTTCGGTAATATCCCTGAGCTGTTCAACAATGAAAACTACTTCTCCCTTTTCATTAAATACAGGGTTGGAGCGGCAGTCCAGATAAATATCATATTCAGGAATATATATCTCTACCTGTTCCAGCATCATAGTTTTCATTGCTTTTTCACTTGCACAGTTCTCACAGATCTCACCTCGTCCCATCAATTCATAACACCGTTTTCCATGAACCTTTTCAGGAGTTAAATTTAAAAATTTGTATCCTGCCTGATTATATCTTAATATTGTGTGATCTATATTTTGAATTCCGATAATATCCGGTATAGAATCCAGAGTTGCATTAAGAAGGGCCTCAGAAGAAATTAACTCTTCCTGAACCCTTTCTCGTTCGGCAATCTCAACAAGTAATTCATCGGTACGCTTTTTCACCTGATCTTCAAGATGTTCTTTATAAAGCTCAATCTGAGTTTTTTGCCAGGTATTTTCTATATGTATTGCAATTATATTGATAAAATTACTTACTGCAGGTCTGAATAATTCGAATTCGTGAGGGTTTGAAACAGATACAAGAACATAACCAAAAAAATGGCTTATAGTTTGCAAATAAAAAACCAGTAAATTTTCTTCCAATGGTAAAAGGAATTTACAATCTTCTTCAGAACCATTCTTCAGGGCTGCAGATAAATTTTCTGTCCCTTCGAATATATCACCTAACGGTTTTTCATGATTTACAAGACAGATACTGCACTGCATCACACCGGATATGCTTTTTATAACATTTACCCCAAATTCTCCAATTTTTTCAAGAGTCGGGAAAATATAAAGTATCCCCTGGGCAGACAGCAACTGACTCAGTATTCGAATTTCATTTTTATAATGTGTTTCCATAATTTAATTAACCGGTGATGTTTCTTATATATTCATCAGGATGCAAATAATATGGATTTCTGATAATCTGCCCGTGAACAATCATAAAAGGTTCTGCAGTAAACCCCATCTCTACATATTTACGGTACACAGGCACACCTCCCAACAATAATGACAAAATTCATTCATATCTAATAATAACTCAGAATCGATTTTTTGAATAGAGAGAACTTTTATTGTAATTTTTTTTTAAATATTAAAATTAATATACTAAATTTTTAATAAGAGAAAAAAATACTATTTTCCGGGAAAAGAAATTTTCCGCATAAATTCTGAATATGACAAGTTATGAATTCGACTAAAAAATCTACAGGAATAAAGTTTTTTTTCTAGAATAAGTTCATATCAAATTAAATAATAAGGAACGATGATATTTTATGATAGGAAAAATATTAAGTGAACGTTACAAATTACTTGAAATGATAAGTGAAGGCGGAACAAGCGAAATATTTCTGGCAGAAGATATATCTTCAGGAAAAAATGTTGTAATAAAACTTATAAAAGACTATTTGCTTTACGGACCTGAAAAAGACAAGTTTAAAACAATCGAACGTCTCAGAAGAGAACTGAAGATGTCTGAACAGATTACTCATCCTAATATCATCATAGCTAAAACCATAGAAGAATTTGATGGTAAATACTATATAGTTCTGGATTATGTACCCGGTATGGCACTGTCTGTTCTTATGGAAAGAGAAATATTCGGTAATGGATTTATAGTAAGGCTTATAATAGAATTATGCAATATTTTAGACTATGCCCATTCTATGGGTATAGTACATAGAGATTTGAAGCCATCCAATATTATGATAACAGAGGAAGGCAGAATAAATATACTTGATTTCGGTTACGCTCTGAATATGTTAGATCGTAATAAGCTGACCAATGAAGGGGCCATACTCGGGACAGCCAGTTATATAGCACCTGAACAGGTTATGGACAGTAATGTTGATTGTCGTGCAGATTTATACTCTCTTGGCGTCATTATGTATGAATTACTAACAGGAAGAAAACCTTTCAGAGGAAGCAGTAGAATCACTGTTGTTATGCAGCATGTAAATGATCCGCCCAAACCCCCTTCTCTTTACAATCCCTCCATACCACAGCATATAGAACAGATAACAATGAAACTGCTCCAGAAAAAGCCTGAAGATAGATATAATTCTGCCAGGGAATTAATGGAAACGCTGCAGGATATGACTGACAAAGTGAATTTACCGGAAAACCTGTCGTCTTACAGAGGAATAAGTTTTCTTAATCCCCGTTCATCCCTTGTAGGGCGTGATGAAGAATTTAAAGAATTATATCTTGACGTTGATAAACTGAAAGAAGAAAAACAAATAAAGCTTATAATGATTTCAGGCCCGCAGGGTACAGGTAAAACCAGATTACTTGAAGAAATAGAGGTATATGCCAGGATAAGAAACCTGCTATTTATAAAAGGCACCTGTTGCAGAGAAAAGTTTTTTTCACCTTATTATACTATAATAGAAGGCTTATGTCCCTTCTTCTCTCAGGACAGAAATGAACTTTATAATAATATGATCTTCAAAAAGGAGCTGGATTTTAAAACGGAAGGTAATAATATGCCTTTCAGGAATACTCCCGGAGATATCCAAACGATAAAAGAACTGGCAGATAAGCTCTATCCGTACATTATACCACTTATGGAACCTTACGGAAGAAGGGGAGAACCTGAATTTACAGAAGATGTATCGTTATTGCTCCTTGATTTTCTGATAGAATTATCCCGCATTAAACCACTGATTATAACAATAGATGACCTTCACTGGACCGATGTATCTACATTCAATCTTCTTCTGGAGATTCAGAAAAAAAAGGAAGGACATATACTCGTAATAGCAACGCTGGATGAAGATAAACTCTTAGGTGAATATGAGATCATTCCCGGTATGACCAGATGGAACGAGGTATTATCCCCGAAATCTGTAAATATCAGAAACCTGGGTGCAGAACATACAGCTGAAATGATAAAAAGTATACTTATGACAGAAACAATAGAAGATAAACTGTTTCAAAAAATATATATAGCTTCAGAAGGGAATCCTCTCTTTATAAAAGAAAGCATTAATTTTTTAATAGAAAGTAAAACACTGAACTGGCATGAGAATAACTGGAAAGTTGATGAGGAGAAAATAAATTTCTTACTGCCTAATTCAATTAATGAACTGTTAATAGACAGAATTAAATTAATGGATGACATGACAAAAGATTTTCTTACAAAAGCTTCTATTTTTCCTGATAATTTCTATTCCTCTTATTTAAGTTTTCTTATAGAAAATGATGGGAAGGAAGCTCATGTATCATTCAGTGAAGAGAAAAATTCCTTCCTTATAGAACAGGCTATAAAAAATAAAATATTCTGCAAGGGAAAAAGAGGTAAAGAAGAAATATACAGTTTTACCAATCATATTATGAAAGAAATCTTTTATAATTCCATACCGAAGGAAAAAAGACAGGAACTTCATCTGAATATAGCACACAAACTGGAACTTACATATGAAGAGTGGGAAATACCTGATTTAGTAGAACTTTCCTATCATTTCTTCAAAGGTAAAGATCATTCTCTTTCAAATTTTTATTTAATGCAGGCCGGTGATAAAGTAAAAAGCCTGGGACTCTATGATTGTGCTCATAGAATCTATACCAATGCGCTGCAACTCAGTGAAAGATTTGAAATGGAAGAAGATTTAGATGTCCTGAGAAGGAAGTTAAAGGAGATAAATAATTATGAAATGCCCTAAATGTGATTCTCCTATGACACTGTTCGGAAGCAAAATTTTTGACGGAGCCATGATATGTAATGAATGTTATGAAAAATTATCATCCAGACAGGAAGGGCCTCCGGCAGGTTCCTCTTACAGCAGTGTTCCCGCCCAGAGTCAGGCAAGACAGAGAGTCACAACAGCTATAGGGATAGGTAGAAGAGAACCTGAAGAATTACATGATAATATAATGGCGCAACAGGTTCAAAATGAGCCGATGCAGCAGGTATCAGGGAAAATAGATACTGCTGCAAGAAGTGCCAGAAAAAAACAAAAAGGTGAAGAACTTACCCCTCTTACTCCCGGTAAAATAGGCGGATTGATAAAAGCGCAGAAGATGCGGGAACAACAGGAATTACCTGTATCAAAGGCTCAAACACAGGAATTTACTCCTCTGAGTCCGGATCAATTTATAGGATTATTCAAAGGCCCTAAAAGAGAGGAATTTATAGAACCGGAAGAAAGAGAGGAAGATTTTACCCCTGTTACACCTGATAAATTTCCATCTTACGGCCCCCCTTCTGCAGGGAAAGTAAGAGAACAGAAAACTATAGAAGGCAACCTGGCCGAAGCTGTAGGTAAATTTGTAAGTCCTCCCAGAGGTAAAATGCCTGCAATGCCTGTTATGCCTCCTGAATCCCAGGAAGACTATATGTTACCACAGTCGCAGCAGAAAAGAAAATTTCCTCACATCAATATTCTCACACCAAGACCTCTCACACCGGTAAGAACACAGGAACCATACCAGCAGCCTCAGGAAGACGAAGAACTCTATCAGGCTATAAATGTTTTATTCCAGCAACAGGAAGCTCTTGGTAATTCCATATCGGAATTACAGCAGAAAATGGATTATCAAACACAGATACTGGAAGAAATTTACAGGGCTCTGGAACAGTATTTCAGCGGAGAATATTAATCAGTGAGCAGTTACCAGTGAGCAGTTACCAGTGACCGGTGAGCAGTGACCGGTTAAAATTTAATGACCTTCAGTAAAGTTGTCAGAGGTTGATAGTTTAACACAACTACAGTTAACCTTAAACCATCAACTCTCAACCCTCAACCCTCAACTCTCAACCATATAAAAAATTATCTCCGTTAAAAAGTTAACAAAAAATTAACAACTCACTATACAAGTACTTCAATAAATATGTTATATTATCATCAGATGACTTTATATACTGACAGGAAAGGGTGTATAAGATGAAAATTAATTCTTCCAATATACCAAAATTACCGGAAACAACGGCAAATACCAGAATTGTAAAAGAACAATCAACTGAAGTAAAAGACAGTGTAAAACTGGAGTCTTCTACCGTTGACTCCAATTATCTTATTATTCCGCGACCGACTCTGATGAAAAGTGCCAGTATGGAAGAGAATATGGCACTGACACAGAAAGATTTAGAGACAAGGGAAGTAAAAGTAGAGGGACAGATACCTCTTGTAAGCGGTTATACGGCAAAACTCAATGAAAACCAGAAAAAAGATCTGGAAAAAGCAGGATATATCGTATATGAAGATAAGGTTGAAAGATGGCTTCCCGAACCGGATATGAAAGAAGCAATGGAAAGTGAAGAGGAACAGCCGTTTCTTGACAATGCTATGTCTGCTATAGCAAAAGAACCGGCCGGACTGGCAGATGCACAGGATGAAATTTTTAAAAAATATACAGGTAAAGGTGTCGGCATAGCTATTATAGATACAGGAGTATATCCTCATCCCGATCTTATAACACCGAATAACAGAATAAAAGGGTGGGTAGATTTCGTTAATAACAGAAGTGTTCCCTATGATGACGGAGGCCACGGAACTCACGTAGCAGGAGATGCGGCAGGGAACGGAGCGTTATCGGATGGTAAATTCCGCTCCTTTGCACCTGATGCAAATATCATAGGCATAAAGGTACTGGGCCTTGACGGAGGGAAAACGTCTGATGTAATAAAAGGTATAAACTGGGCTGTAGAAAACAAGGATAAATATAATATAAAAGTTATAAATATGTCTTTAGGACATAAAGCGGTAAAATATTCGGAAGATCCTACAGACATAGCAGTGGAAGCAGCGGTAAAAGCAGGAATAACAGTGCTTGTAGCAGGAGGTAATTCAGGGCCTGAAGCAGGAACCATAGGTGCTCCGGGAGACAGTCCCTTTGCTATTACAATAGGTGCAGTAGATGATAAAAACACACCTGATAGAAATGATGATACAATAACACCGTTTTCAAGCAGAGGCCCCACACCTGACGGACTTGTAAAACCCGATCTTATGGCTCCGGGAGAAAATATAGTAGCCCCTCTTGCTCCCGGTTCAAAGGCAGAAAGTGATGGGAAAGCTATGGCTGACAGACTTTCTACTCTTAAATGGCTGAAGACCTTCCCTGACGACCAGTTAATGAATATACCCGATGATATGCTGAAAAAAGTTTATGGCTTCAGAGATGAATCCATAAAAGAATTCAGGAAATCACCGGAAGCAGCAAGGAAACTCGTAGATAAACGTATAGCCATATTCTCCCGTATGCCTCTTGTTATGGGAACAGCCTATATGGGTATGCCGGGAACATCTATGGCAACTCCCGTAGTTTCCGGCGTAGTGGCGGCTATGTATGAAGCAAATCCCGATCTTACTCCATATCAGGTAAAGAATATACTTATGTCAACAGCAGATAAAATGCCGGGACTTACCGACAATGAACAGGGCGCCGGTTATCTTGATGCAAAAGAAGCTCTTCATAAAGCAGAAGATATGAAAAAAGCAACAGAAGAGAAAAAAATATTCGAAGGATGATTCGGTGAGGCGTGAGGCGTGAGGCGTGAGGCGTGAGGCGTGAGGCGTGAGGCGTGAGGCGTGAGGCGTAAAAAAATACGTCTCACGTTTCATTTTTAAAAGGAGATATTTCAATGAAATTTTTAAATTTATTCTTATTGCTATTTATTCTTATGGTTATTGGTTCCGGATGTATATTTCAAAACAGAGGGGGAAAACTTCCCGATGACATTATAAATTCACAGAAGGAAGACATAAAAAATACAGGAGAAATAAATATGACAGGGAAAAACGGTGAAAATATTTCTTTTAATAACGGAGAAATACCGAAAGATTTCCCTTCCGATGTACCCATATATCCGAAATCAAAGGTTCTGGTCAGTATAAGTTACAGTGATAAACATGTAAATACCCTGTCTCTGGAAACAGGTGATAAAATAAGTCAGATAGAAAAATTTTATAAAAAGGAACTTGCCTCAAAAGGGTGGAAAATAGAAAAGATATTTTCTACAGATAAAAGCGTTATGTTTACAGGCAGAAAAGCAAACAGAACAGCCGGTATTGCTGTTACTATAGGAGATAAATCCAGAAATACTATTACCATATCTATTACAGAAATGTAATATATTACCGAGGTGAACATAAATAATAAATATATGTAATCTCGTGACGGGCGGAAAACTTTTATTAAATGCTTATGCTCAGGTCAATAATATCGTAACATGTGACAGATGGTTCGTGATGCGTAATATGTGAGGAGTAATGTGTGTTTTCACTGCAAACTATTCACCACAAGGGAGGATCTTATGAGAAAAAAAATGAGAGTTATAAACCGTGATCAATGTATAGGATGTTTCAGCTGTATGTATGCCTGTTCCAGGGCTTTTCACAATGAAGTTACAACAGATAAAAGTGCCATGAGAGTCAGAACCTATGCAGGTACAGAAGGCTCTTTCTCTATAAGAATGTGTACCGGCTGCATTGAACCTGATTGCAGGGCAGCATGTCCTGCCGATGCTCTGGAATTATTACAGGGCGGAGGTGTAAAACTTATAGAAGAAAATTGTATAAGATGCGGTAAATGTGTGAAAGCATGCACCCTCCATGCCATGCAATGGGATATGGAAAATAAAAAACCCCTTCCATGCATTCACTGCGGCATATGTGCGAAGTTCTGTCCAAATGATGTTATAGCTCTTGTGGAACTCGACCCTGTATGAAGAATTATTCAGGAACGACAACTGTCTCAATTATATTAAATCGTAACGGGTAACGGGTAAAGCGTGACGGGAGGAAAGAGACAATTAATAAATTTTCACTCCTTAGAGCCTATCCGAAAAGTCATCAAATACCTTCCGGTGGGTGAGACTCTTCCGAAAAATCTATAATCCTTGTGCAAAACAACCTGTTATTACAGACTGCTGCGATATTACATTTATTTAATTTACAAATTACTGTTAAT
>JBEHWO010000272.1:0-9588 GCA_040217695.1 Vulcanimicrobiota bacterium
ATTAAAAGACAGGCTTAATATTTACGGAGAATATGCAAGAAGTCGCTCCATGTCAGTTTACGGAGCGGCGGGGAAAGTTGAATTGAGTGCAAATATATCACCGAAGTTCGGAGTAAACTGTTTTTACAGAAAAGTAGAAAAGAATTTTTTAAATCCTTATTCCAGAACCATACCGGGTAACACACAATATGGAGTGGAAAGCTCTATTAATTTTGCAGATGATAATTTGATAAAACTGAGTTATATCAAAGGAGAAAATGATATAAAATCTACCGATAGCCAGAGAGCCAGCGTAAATTATGATAAGAATATAGGAACGCTTCAAATAAATTCAGGATATACCTATAAGGATTTTACTTCTCCTGTGAAAAAAAAAACATCACATATATTAAATGTTGGCATAAAAAAAACATTGACCTCAAATCTCTCTCTTTTTGCCCTGGAAGAACTGAACTGGACTGAAGAAAACAGGGAAAATCGTTTTCTTGCTGATTCAACTACAAGTGTGGGCATGGAATATCTTTTTGAAAATGGAATGACAGGATATTTAAGACAGGATTTTGTAAGAGGCGACAGATTTGATGGTAATAATACCGTTCTCGGCTTCAGATCTCCCATCGGACTCGGAGAAAATACGGAATTTTACGGTCAATATGGCCTCAATGGTGCCGTAAGCGGCAGAAATAATCAGGCAAGTGTGGGACTTAACAGCAGAATAAACCTGACCGATGGACTGCTTCTGAGATTAAATTATGAAAGACTCTTCGGAAATCAGGATTTAGAACCATCTGAAGCCATATCTGTAGCTACTGAATTTCTATCGTCAGATAGAATAAAAGCAAGTGCCAGATATGAAATAAGAAACGGTGAAGAAGACAGAGAAAAATTAATAAGTCTGTACGGCGATGGTAAAATTACCGATGATTTAAGTATAATAGGCCGCTTTACATACAGTGATCTGGAAGAGGCCGGCGATTACAGTAAAATAGATTCTGCCGTAACAGCAGGATTTGCCTACAGACCTGTATGGAATAATAAATTAAATCTTCTTGCCAGATATGATGTAAGACGATACAGATTTATACCGGATAACATTGATACTCTTACCTATATTGCTTCTGTAGAAGGTATCTATGATATTACGGATAATATGGAGTTCTACGGAAGATATGCATGGAAAAGGGAAGAAAATAAACTGGACAGCAGTGCAGATGAAATAGATTTATTTTCCACAAGACTGACTTATAGTTTTAATGAAAGATTTTCACTATTCGGAGAAGCAGGTCTTGTTCGTTATCTGGACAGAAATGAGAGACATGTGGCTTCCATGATGGCAGCAGATTATCTGCTCTGGCAGAACTGGGTAGTAGAAGGCGGATATATTTTTAAACAATTCGAAGATTTTGACGATAATAATAGTACCAGGTCACAGGGACCTTTTTTGAGACTGGTTCTCAAGTATTAGGTCGGTGGCAGGTAATGAAATTCGGCTATTATTATAGTGTATTTCATAACCTACCGGAATTTAATTAGAGTGAAAAGTGAAAAGTGAAAATAACAGAATATTACTCACTATTCACTTTTCACTACTCACTTTTCACTTCATAAGGAGTAACTTATTTATGGATGAAGAAAAAAAAATAATTTTAGTTGTAGAAGACGAAAAACCTTTAAGAATAGCTCTCTGTAATGTACTGCAGGATGAAGGTTTCTGTGTTCTGGAAGCAGAAGACGGAAAAATTGCTCTTGAACTGATGAGAGATAACCGTCCCAATCTTATTATAACAGATCTTAAAATGCCGAAGGTAGACGGTATGAAGTTACTTAAACGAATCAAGGAAATAGATCAGGGCCTCCCTGTAATAGTTATCACTGCCTATGGTACAAGTTCTACCGCTATAGATGCAATGAAACATGGAGCCTATGATTACATAACAAAACCCTTTGATCTTGATGAAGTGCTGCTGACAGTAAAAAGGGCTCTCTCTCATGAAGCCCTTGCTATGGAAGTAAAAGCATTGAAAGATGAATTATCGGAAAAATATAGAATAGATAATATAATAGGCAACAGCAGCCAGATGCAGGAAATATACAAAACTATAGGCCGTATAGCAGAAAGTAAAGCAACAGTGCTTATTCAGGGTGAAAGTGGTACAGGTAAAGAACTTGTAGCAAATGCCGTACATTATAACAGTTTACGAAAAAACGGACCTTTCATAAAGATGAACTGCGCGGCTTTACCTGAAACTCTTCTGGAAAGCGAGCTTTTTGGTCATGAGAAAGGTTCTTTTACAGGAGCAGTTACGGCAAGAAGAGGTAAATTCGAAGCGGCCCACGGCGGGACTATCTTTCTTGATGAAATAGGAGAGATGAGCCCTGTTCTGCAGAGCAAGCTTTTACGTATTCTTCAGGATCAAACCTTTGATAGAATTGGTGGCAATCAGAGTATGACAGTTGATGTGAGAGTCATTGCAGCAACAAATAAAAATCTTGAAGAAGAGGTGAAAAAAGGAAACTTTCGGGAAGATCTCTACTATCGTTTAAATGTAGTATTTATTCAAATACCGCCTCTCAGAAACAGGAAAGAAGATATAATACCTTTAATAGAATATTTTCTCAGGAAATACAGCTCTGAAGTAAAATCTGAAACTATTGGCATTTCAAAGGCAGTTGTGGACATATTGCTGAATTATGACTGGCCGGGGAATGTAAGAGAACTTGAAAATGTAATAGAGAGATCCGTTGTTTTTTCAGGCGGTAAGACTATAGTACCGGAACATTTACCTGTTACACTCAGGGCTACAGGTCAGCAGAGAGTTGAGAATTAAGGGACTGTAAGAAAATAACTCTGGCAAATTATGGTGTTTGTCCTCGCGTCACGCGTTACGCGTTACGCGTCACGATTGTAAATATGATAAGGTTATTTTTTTACAACCCCTGAGAGTTGAGGGTTGAGAGTAATGAATTATGCAGGATAATGACAGGTCATGTGAAGTAAAAAATTATATAGAAAAAGTAAAATCAGACCTTATTGATAAAGAACATTTCCTTGAGCTTTATAATATAGACAGCAATGTTATTACTCTTATGAGAAAAGAAGGTCATATTATATATTTATGTTCAATCCTGGACTGCCATGAACATGGTATGAGGGATATTGGGATTATTCTTACGGATTATGAAAAAGGTCTGATAAAATTTATGGGGGAACTGGAATTTTCCTCGAAAAAGGAGGTTATAAGAGGAAATCTTCTCCTGATTTTCTCAGGATATGAACCTTCACCTGTGAGAAGAGATTTTGCCGTAAAAAATATAAAAAACAGGATTCATCTTTTACCTCTTATAGTAGTTCTGGAGAGAGGAAAAATTTTTTCTACTGAAGATCAATTAACATATATACCTGAATATCCTCCCGGGAGACATTTCTTTAATGAGAGACTTCCCATAATTGAGATTGATGAGGAAAAAAAAGAAGAGATCACTTTTCTTCTCAATAAAGAATTTAAAGAAATTGATAAAATGGAACGATTCCGGGAAGCTATGAATAAAACCAGACCTTATGTGACCTGGATTTTACTGGCTTTAAATATATTTATATGGTTTGTAATGGAAGGAGCGGGAGGAACGGAAAATGTTAATGTTCTTACTGTATTCGGAGTAAATGAAAGGATTGCCATATGGAAGGGAGAATACTGGCGTCTTTTCTCTTCCATGTTTATTCATATAGGACTCCTTCATCTTGCAGGTAACTGTCTCTTCCTTTATTTATGCGGTCCATTGCTGGAATTGAGCTATGGCCATGAAAAATTTTTGATTATCTATATTTTAAGCGGTTTTCTTGGAAATATATTGAGTCTTCTCGGAATGAAATATTCGGTCACCGGTATATCGGCAGGAGCATCAGGAGCCCTGTTCGGCATTCTCGGAGCTTTAATATCATTTACAATAACGGAAAGAACAGTTCTTCCTCAGAAGCTTTACAGGTCTCTTATAAAGAATTTAATCCTTATTGTAGTTCTTAATTTACTGGTAGGACTGGTAATTCCCAATATAGATATACTGGCTCATACAGGCGGTTTTGTATCAGGACTTATACTCGGATATATCCTGGAAAATGAAATATATATTGATGAGAAGAAGAAACGTTTTAAGGTTATACCTTCAATAACCGGTATTATATTTTTCCTTCTTGCTCTGACTGTTTCTTATATGGCTATGATTCCCCCCGATAATATGTCTTATTATACAGGTAATAATTACCTGAGAGAGGAACAATATGAGGACGCGGAAAAAGAATTCACGAAAGCCATTGCAGTTGATCCGAATAACTCCGATATATATATGAAACTTGCCATAGCATGCCTGGGGCAGAATAAGATAGATATGGCTCTTGAAAGAGTAGAATATTCATTGAAGCTTGACCCTGAAAACATTCTTGCAAATTATCTTACGGGCACTATATACCAGCAAAAGGGAGATCTGGGGAAAGCATTGTTTTACTATGGTAAATCCATAGAGATAGATAAAAAATTTGCTCTCGGGTATCAGGGCTCGGGAGATATATACAGGCTTCAGAAAAAGTGGGATCTTGCCCTGGAAAATTCCCGGAAAGCCATAGAAATGAATTCCCTTCTTCCTTCTGCCCACAGTTCACTGGGATGGATTTATCTTTATCAGCAGAATATTGAAGAGGCAGAGAAACAATTTGACAGAGCTCTGAATATTTCATCCCGCACCGATATAAAAGCTCTTATAGGTACAGCAGGCATCTATATGTACAGAGGAGATTTTCAGGGAGCACTTACCGAAGCGGAGAAGATAAAAAAACTTAAAAGCCAGTCCTATCTCGGTTATATGATAGAAAGTGATATTTACAGAACAGAGGGAAAATATGATAAATCCGTAGCTTCTGCTCTCATTGCCGTGGAAAAAGAACCGTCAGATTATTATACACATTTTTACCTTGCCAGGTCTTACCTGTCTTACGGCAGGAATAAAGAAGCTTTTACTTCTATCCAAAAATCAATTGAACTGGATTGTAATGAACCGTCTGCATGGGAATTAATGGCTTTTCTCTATTACAGGCTTGATCTTATGAAAGAATTAATCTCTAAAGAACCGGTTGAAAATAATAAAATGTACCATCTCTTTCTGGCAAACTGTTATTACTACAATAAAGATTTTTCCGGGGCAGAAGAAGAACTGGAAAAACTTCTTGCACTGGACCCTGTCATAGTTGAGGCATATCTGTTAAAAACCGGCATTTTTTATAACAGAGGCGATATCAATAAAGCAGAAGAAACTATCAATAAAGCAAAAGCAATAGATCCTTACGATGACAGAATAACCTACAGAAATGCCTTTATTTTGTTGCAGAACGGAAAAAAAGAAGAAGCTGTTAAAGAGTTTGGCAGCCTGAAAGATATGTCAAATTCTTTAACATATTACGGTAAGGCTTTTCTGCTTTATTTAAATAACGATTTTGACGGTGCCATTAAACAGGTCGACACTGCTCTTAAGATTTATAAAGAAGATCCTGAAGGACATTTACTTCTTGCCATGATTGCAGAAGATAAAGGTGAAACAGTGAAAGCCTGTGAAGAATATAAAACTGTTCTTTTATATGACCCGAATAGAATAGATGCAAAGAAAAAACTTGAAGAACTTGCTGCAGGTGGGAATTAATGAGGCGTATAGTATTAAAGATTACCCTTCTTGTTTCAATTATGGTTTTCCTTACTTTTTTAATGGCAGGATATTTTTTCTCCAGGGCAATGGAACACCATTTAGATGATTATATAAACGATTCTATAAAGATACATAATTCTGCCGATGGTGTAAAAGGAAGTAAGATAATTTTTGACCTTCTTGAGAAAGATTTTGTTTATGAAGTATATCCTGAATTTATATTGATGATTATAGTTGCTACATTTATAGCTGTAATAGCCAGTTATTTTATAATACTTCATGAAGTAAAACCACTGAAGAAACTCAGGGAAGGGGCAGGAGAGATTGGAGAAGGCAATCTGGATTACAGGATAGATATAAAAAGAAATGACGTCTTCGGCTATATTGCAAATTCTTTTAATGTTATGGCTGAATCCTTGCAAAAAGGACGCATGTTAAGAAAACAATTTTTTGCAGATGCGGCTCATGAGCTTAAAACACCGATTACTGTAATTAAAGGCAATCTCGAAGGAATGATAGACGGCATCATACCTGTCAGTGAGGAAAACCTGAAATCATTACTGGAGGAGACAGAATATCTGAATAATATAATAAAAGATATAAAAGAGCTTGCCCTTGCAGATTCAGGTGAAATTACCCTTAATAAAAAGAAAATAGACTTAAATAAAATTATTGAAGCTTCTACAGGCATGTTAAATATGCAGGTAACGGCGAAAGATATACATATGACAACTGATTTTCAAATAGAAAACCCTGAAGTTTTCATAGATCCGGAAAGATTCAATCAGGTTATATACAATCTCCTTGTGAATGCCATCAAATATACACCTCAGAAGGGTCATATTAAAATTAAGACGGAAAAGCTATTGGAAAATAATACGGAATCTGTTAGAATTACAATACAGGATAGCGGGAAAGGGATACCTCCTGATGATTTGCCTTATATATTCGAAAGATTCTATCGTGTCGATAAATCACGGGACAGAAAAACAGGCGGACTGGGTCTCGGTCTTGCCATTGTCCGTAAAATTATAGAACTTCATGGAGGAACGATAAAAGCAGAAAGTGTTCTCAATGAAGGAAGCACTTTTTACATTGTAATACCTTATTAAACTCTTACGGGAGGTGCCAGGAAAATGGTCAATAATACTGTCCTTATTGTTGATGACGACAAAAAGATTACAGACCTTCTCAAAGCTTACTTTGCAAAGGAAAATTTTACTGTTTTAACTGCTTATGACGGTCAGGACGCTTTAGTATCAATAAAAACACATAACCCTGATATAGTAATACTTGATTTGATGTTACCGGTTCTGGACGGTTTCGAAGTATTAAAAAGGATGAGAAAGGACACAAATATTCCTGTTATAATGCTTACTGCCAGAGATGAAGAGACTGATAAATTAATAGGCCTTGAAATAGGTGCCGATGATTATATAGCAAAGCCCTTCAGCCCCAAAGAGGTAGTCGCAAGGGTAAAGGCTGTAATGAGGAGAGTTCAGCCTGTACAGGATGTCTCAAGGGAAATCAAAATCGGAGCAATTACGGCTGACCTGAAAAAATATGAGGTCAGGAAAAAAGGCAGACTGATTGAATTTACTCCTATTGAATTCAAGATATTTGAGCTTCTCTGTAAGAATCAGGGACAGGTTTACAGCCGTCTTCAAATAATAGAAAAGGTTCAGGGGTATGAATTTGACGGCTATGACAGGACTGTTGATGCCCATATTAAAAATATAAGAAAGAAGATTGAAGAAAACCCGCAGAAACCTGAATATCTGGTAACTGTTTTTGGAGTCGGATATAAACTGGTATGTCCTGAAACAGAAGGGTAATTTAAATGTACTTGAAATTTCTAATCCCGGTAATTCTTTAATCCCGAAAACCATGATCTGTTCGGTCACAAGGAAGTATGAGAATTTGTTTCTACCGTCACGCGTTACGATTCTCATATAAATCCCGGTCAAAAGTAGAGCTTTATAGGAAAATTATGGAGAGGTAGTTTATCTGAAAAATTTATGAAAGATTCTACAAAGAAATTTTTTACCGCTTTTTATCGATTTTCCGGGAAAAGAATTTTTGTTCTTTTTTTCATAGTTTTATTTAATTCAGGCCTTGAGTCCTTATCTGTACTGTTACTTATTCCTTTTTTCCATATCACTAAAGTCATGCCTGATATGCCGGGAATTAATATTCCTCTTATGAATTATTTTCATAGTGAAAAATATGGTCTTATTACTGTACTTTTACTCTTTCTCATAGTTTCCGTAATTCAGGAATATATAAAGAAATATATAACTGTTACGATTGTATCGGTAAAAGCCGGCTTTGTGAGGATGTTAAGTGATCAGTTATATGAATCTTTCGCTATGGCCAAATGGCAGGCCATATTAAGCAGGAGAAAATCCGATATAGCAAATGCCCTTACGAATGAATTAAAATTAATAGATATAGGAACTACCACATTACTTCAGTTTTCCACGTCTGTCCCTCTTATACTGGTTCAGTTAATAGTATGTTTTTTTATCTCTCCTTACGGCACACTCTGTGCTGTTATGGCAGGCATAATGTTCTTTCTTTTCCTGAGACCTGTGAACAGGAAGCTTGGAAATATTGCAGAAACATTAAATACTCTTCTTAAAGACAGTTTATCAGATGCCAGTGAACACCTGAACGGTATAAAAGAAGTGAAGAGTTATGGAGCGGAACAGGTTCATATAGACAGATTTTCCAGTAAAAATCATGAGACGGAAAAGAAATATATCCAGTTTGTAGAACTCTTCAGCCGTTCAAATTTTATCTATAACAGCGGAACTTTTTTTCTCATGGCTCTGTTTGTATTCATGTCCCTCACTGTTTTTTCAGAGAGTCTCACAAAATTAATCATTCTATTTGTTATATTTATCAGGATCTGGCCTTTGTTTTCAGGTTTTCAGATGACATTACAGTTTTTTTTGATGATGTTTCCTGCATGGGAAAGTTTTTTGAGCGTTACGGAAGAATTTAAATCTCAACGGGAAGAATATAAGATTGAAGCCGATATAAAACATGTCGTGTTAAATAAAGGAATAGAATTAAAAGGGCTTTCTTTTTCGTATGATAAAGGAGAAAAAAAAGCTCTTACCGATATCAATCTTACCATACCTGTAAATTCGAATATTGCAATTACAGGTCATTCAGGTTCCGGCAAAAGTACTCTTATAGATATATTGACAGGTCTTCTGGAACCACTTGAAGGAGAGATTTTAATCGACGGAACTCCCCTTAAGGGAGAAAATCTTTATGCCTGGCGCAGATCAATAGGGTTTGTCCCGCAGGAAACCTTTCTTTTTCATGGCACTGTAAGAGAAAATCTTTTATGGGCAAGACCTTCTGCTACAGAAGAAGAAATATGGCATGCTCTGGAACTTTCTGCTTCGGATTTTATTAAAAAATTTCCTGCAGGACTCGACACGCCTCTCGGAGACAGAGGAACAGGTCTTTCAGGAGGTGAAAGACAGAGAATTGCTCTCGCAAGAGCAATTCTCAGGAATCCTTCTCTCCTTATACTTGATGAAGCAACAAGTTCTCTTGATGTTGAAAATGAAAGTAAAATTTTCAGAGCCATAGAAAAACTGAAGGGAAAGATAACAATGATTACAATTGCTCATCGTATATCTACTATTAAAAATGCAGACGAAATAATTTTTCTTGATTCCGGTTCTATTATTGAAAGAGGTAATTTTGATGAACTACAGAAGAAGGGGGGGAAATTTGCCGACCTTGTAAAGGAAGATTCTTTCAGGAGAAGTAGTGAAAAGTGAAGGGTGAAAAGTGAAGGGTGAAAAGTGAAGGGTGAAAAGTGAAGGGTGGAAAGTGAAAAGTGAAAAGTGAAAAGTGAAAAGTGAAAAGTGAAAAGTG
>JBEHWO010000273.1:0-9584 GCA_040217695.1 Vulcanimicrobiota bacterium
TGTTCTCTTTATGAGATTTTTTCAGGAAATATTTTCTGTAAAATATGTAAGACAGCACAGAAAGTAAAAGAACAATTAACAATATTAATGCCACTCTATATAAAAAACGGTATGGTACAGGTGTTTTAAATTCCTGCGGAGCTTTGATAGGTTTTATATCATTTGCATCTGCAGGTAATACGCTTTTCACTTTGATTTTTATTGCTTTCTCTGTGCTTTTACTTTCTTCCTTACCATTTATGACATACTTAAATATAACAGGTGAAAGTTCAAAATCTCCTGTTTCATAAATAGAAATTTTATATATATAATTCCTTATAATCATTCCCTCTTCTTCGGATTCTGTTTTTGAAAAATCCAGCAACTCAAAAGGGGCCAATTTAAGTCCTTTTTCAGGGAAAACAGGTTTTACGCTCTTATCTGCTTTGACTGTAAGAGTATATTCTATTACATCCCCTGCAGTAATCTCCGGCCTGTCAACCTTGACGGCTATATCTACAACGGAAGCCGCAGAAGGCAGTAATGTAATATACATAAAAAGAATGAATATTATATATAGTCGTAACGCGTGACGCGTGACGCGTGACGCGTTTTTCCACTCACTTTTCACCACTCACCACTCACTTTTATATAATAATTACTCCGGTTCTTTTCACTCTTCACTCTTCACCTTACACTGGCTCTATGTCTGAAAAAAGTCACCAGTGGCATAATATATGGTTCATCTGTACTTATTTCTATTGCATCTATTCTGTTATTTTTAAAGACATTCTTTTTTTCGAGTTCTGCTTTTTCACTCATTATTTTAAATTTTTCTATGATGTGGGAAGAATATGTATCAACCAGAAGAGTTTCTCCTGTTTCAGCATCTTCCAGCTCTATAAAGCCTATGGAAGGAAGTTCGCCTTCCCTGGGATCCGTTATGTCAATAGCAATAAGATCATGCCGCTTCCCTGCAACCCTTAAGGATGATTCATAACCTTTTGCCAGAAAATCAGAAACTAAAAACACAACGGCGCTTCTCTTTGTAACTTTCGAGAGAAAATCCAGAGCTACAGACAGATTGGTACCTCTGTTTTCAGGCTTGAAATAAAATAATTCTCTTATAACCCTGAGTACATGAGTTCTCCCTTTTTTGGGAGCAATATATTTTTCAACCTTATCTGTAAAAATTATAAGCCCTACTCTGTCACTGTTTTTAATTGCGGAAAAAGCAAGAACGGAACATATTTCAACTGCCAGTTCGCCCTTCATTCTGTCAACAGAACCGAAAGAACCTGAATTACTGGCATCTACAAGAAATATAACTGTCAGTTCTCTCTCTTCCATAAATTTTTTTACATAGGGAGATTGCATCCTGGCAGTAACATTCCAGTCAATAAAACGCATATCATCTCCGTAGGTATATTCCCTTACATCGGAAAATTCCATACCACGGCCTTTAAATACACTCTTATATTCACCGCAAAAAAGTGTATTTACAAGGTTTTTAGTTTTTATTTCCAGTCTTTTTATTTTCTTTATTAATTCTTTGGGTATCATAAAAATCGTGAAGGGTGAAGAGTGAAGAGTGAAGAGTGAAAAGACTTTACTTTTCACTTTTCACTTTTCACTTTTCACGCTCTAAGGCACCTCTATCGTGTCGAAAATCTTCTTTACTATTTCTTCAGAGGTAATATCCTCTGCTTCGGCTTCATAGGTCAGAATAATTCTATGACGCATTACATCAAATCCCACAGCTTTAACATCTGCAGGGGTAACATAGCCCCTTCTTTTAATAAAAGCATAGGCCTTTGCCGCAAGAGCAAGATTAATGGTGGCTCGAGGCGATGCACCATATTCAACAAGATCCTTTATTTTAAGACCATATCTTTCCGGATCTCTTGTGGCTACCACTATGTCCACTATATAATCCTTTATCTTTTCATCCATATATACCCTGGAAACAATGTTCCTGGCTCTTATAATATCTTCAGGCGTGATTATCTGTCTGACGGAAAGATTATTACCTTCTACCATCCGATCCATTATCTGACGTTCTTCTTTTCTATCAGGATAATCAATACGCAGTTTCAGCATAAACCTGTCTACCTGTGCTTCGGGCAGAGGATAGGTTCCTTCCTGTTCTATAGGATTTTGTGTGGCAAGAACAAGGAATGGATCCTGCAATCTGTATGTTTCTGTACCTATTGTAACCTGTCTTTCCTGCATGGCTTCGAGAAGAGCACTCTGTACTTTAGGCGGTGCCCTGTTTATTTCATCTGCAAGAACTATATTTGTAAAAATAGGCCCTTTATGTGGAGAAAATTCTCCACTTTTAGGATTATAAATCATAGTGCCTATCAGATCGGCAGGCAGTAAATCCGGTGTAAACTGAACTCTCTGAAAATCAGCTTTTATTGTTTCTGCCATGGTTTTTACCGTTAACGTTTTGGCAAGCCCCGGAACACCTTCAAGAAGAACATGTCCGTTTGTCAGAAGACCTATAAGAAGTCTTTCTATCATATAATTCTGCCCTACAATAACATGGCCAATCTCCTCAAAGAGTGAGTCTACAAATTTACTTTCCCCGGCAATCTCATCATTAAGAGCTTTAATGTCAGTAACAGGTTTCGTTTCTGTGCTCATTAAGACAACTACCTTTCTTCCGTAATCTTTACTGATGATCTTAACATAAAAGAAATTAAATTTAAATTAAAAAATTATTATTTTTTTCTAATCTTTTAGAAGTGAGTCGTGAAAAGTGAAAAGTTAATGGTCATTACACCCGTCACGCATTACGCATTACACATTACGCATCACGAACATTACAGGTGATTATTATAAAAATATCCAAACTAATCAGGGGTACGGTTCAGGAAAACCGTACCCCTGCTCAAGCAACACGCGTCACGCGTCACGCGTTACGACTAAAATAAATTATAACCTATAGCTGTCCCGAGCATACCGGCACCCATCGTAAGAGCTCCCAGGCCGAGTCCCATACCCATCATGCCATAGCCCATACCATATCCCAGGCCGAGTCCCATGCCCATCATCGGATAGCCCATACCATATCCCATCCCGGGTCCCATACCCATCATCGGATATCCCATACCGTAGCCAAACCCTCTGGCCATCATGCCTGCACCCAGAAAGCTGCTGAGAGTATAAGCTGCAGGACTCATTCCATTGTAGGAAAATTGCGGAGTCATAAGGGCAGGGCTGTACTGAGTCGCATAGGAATATCCGTTAGAACTGTAGTCAGGCGCCATGCCACCTGCCAGAAAATTAGGACCATCACTGGCAAATGGAGTATAGGCAAGCGATCTGTCAGGAGTAATATAGGTTGAACCTGACCTCATATAAGCAGGTTTCTGCTGATTGACTGTTTGAGCCTGTGTTCCGTAATTATTTCCCGTCACAGATCTTCCGTCAGTACCTGCCATGGCCACATTTCCCTGTTTATCTACAAACATACTTGAACCGCTGGAAGAATAAGAATTTACAGTACCATCACTGTTATAAATTGATTTTATCTGTTCTCCGGTACGCAAATCTTCCGATACAACCTGTTTATTCTTTCCATCTCTGCCGGATAAAATCTGGTGTCTTTTTCCGTCTCCTGCAGTATAAACTTCACTTAATTTATTTCCATCCGGAAGTTCATAGGTATTAATCGTATCAGCAGATTTTAAATTAGATGAAATCAAAGGGTCAGCCTTTATCTGTCTGGCACCTGGAGGAATATCATGCCAGAAACTTTCTTTCACCTCCGGCTCGGAAGGATTTTCCTGATATTTCTCTACAAGCTGGTCGCCCTTGAAGATCATGACTGAACCGTCAGTGGTTTCTACTTTACTTGTTCCATCGTCCATAAAGGTAGTTTTTGCTTCATTACCTTCTTTATCTACCGTTACACCGCTCAGGAGATTTCCAGATTTATCATAAATCACCTGGTTCCTTGTTCCGTCTCCTCTTTCTATATCATTGAATATACTTCCGTCTTTTGTTTTATATGCATAAATCTTATCATTTTTCCCGAGAGTCTTCATAAGTTCCGCAGTAGGTATTGAAGGAGTAGACCCTTCAGGCGGTGCACTTAGAAAGGACTTCCCGGGTTTATCCTGAAAAGGGGGGGGCTGTACAACTCCTCCCTGATTCTGGCCGTAATTTGGAATCTGCTGTGGCATAGGCACAGGTTTGGGAACATACACAGGATATTCAGGTGTTCCTATATGGGGGAAAACAGTTACTGCATTTTTACCGTCTCCGAGTCCTGCGCTGTAGGCTTTCTGCCACTGTTCGTCAGAAGGAAGATTATTAAACGGCGCATGAGTAGGCAGAGTTCCTTCGCCGAAACCAAATATATAACCATTTCTCCAGGTAGATCTTTCGTTCAGAAACTGTTCCATCCATGCCACACCATCTTTACCAAGGGGAGGCGGAGGGCCGGGTGGTGGTGGAGGAGGTGCCGGAGGCTGGGGCCACCATGGATTCTGCCACGGACAGTCTTCATCTTTTCCATATGGATTATGATGTGACGGCATTGCTACCTGTTTCGAATAAACTTCTACCGTAGAAGTTACATCATTTCCTATGACAGTATCATTTATATGCCATATCTTTGTAAAACCATTTTCATCAGGAGGAGGATAGATAACTGTTTTGTATACATCAGCATCCTCGCCTTTTAATCTATCAATCTTACCCATCCAGTAAGAGCCTACAGGGCCTCCGCCGCCTGTTATGGAAACACTGTTTCCATCTACAGTGGAGGAATTATAGGAATAAACTGAATGAAAACCATTGTCCTCCTGAGTAATAGATAGTACCTTATGATTGGAGCCGTCAAAAAGGCTTCCTTCAGGTATCTCCGAAGTTGTCGGCTGTGCCATATTATCTACAAGAATAGTAACACCTCTGTCATCTTCATACATATGACATGGAGCAGTGAGACCATATTTAAATTTACTGTTAAGGGCAATCACTTCCGCATCGGTAAGGAGTCTATTCCTGTAGGTAGCCTGACTTGTATTGGAACTTACCGGTTCGTTTTCATGCAATGTCGCCAGAATACCGGCACCGATATTATTTTCATCGGGTTTATGAGCACATTTACCGGGATCTGAAACACCCTGTAAAAGGGCAGCCGCCTGATCAGGTGAAAGGCCGAGAACCTGCTGTAAGACTGCAGCTTTCTGCGAATCATTAAGATTTACCGAACCATAATTGCTTTCAAGATTTTCTTTTTTTCCGCTGTTATCTCTTATCACAGACTGGCCGATATGTTCTTTCACACTGCCGGAAGATTTCGCTTCTCCATAGTTTTCTGCCAGACGTTCCCTGTTTCTTTCAGTCCTTGTTCCAGAAGGAGTTTCTTCTGCCGGAGTTTCTTCCTCTACTGTCTGGCTTGCCAGTAGTGCCGCACTGCTTATGTCTGATTTTTCTCCTGTATCAACCAGTTCTTTCTTCTGTCCCGCAAGTTTCGTATGCCCTGCCTGGCCTGTATGAATGGCAGATTTACGGGCAACCTTGCTTTTACCCTGCGGACTGAACTGGGTCTGCATATGACTTGTATCAATCGATTTCATAATATACGTCCTTTCTTTTGAAAGATATTATAATCTATTGTTAATAATATAAGATTTCTCCTTAAAAAGCAATCATAATTGTGTAACAATTTTGTTAACATTTGGACAGGGATTTATATGAGAATCGTCACGCGTAACGCGTAACACGTGACGGGAGGAACAAATTCCCATACTTCGTTATGACCGAACAGGTCATGGCGGTTTAAGGGATTTTGGGGATGGACAGGATTTTTTTATTGTTACATATTGACCTATTCAGTTCATTGGTTTATTATATAAGTCTGGAGCGATTCTGAGTGTTATATTATAATATAAAGTAACTGCAGGTATTGATGAAAATCCTGTAAATCCTCTCAACATCCTGTAAATCCCTGTAATGAATAAAAAAAATAAAATAATTACAATAACCATTATAATTTTAATAATAACAGTCTTTTCTGTAATAAAATTAAGATCAAAACCACTTACTACAGTATACCCTGAGGAAAAAGACATACTTCAGAGTATTGCTGCAACGGGAAGAGTTTATCCTGTAAAAGAAACAATTATAAGCAGCGAAATAACAGGAATAATTAAAGAAATACCAAAAGATAAAGGCGCTCCGGTATCAAAAGGAGAAACAGTTCTGACCCTTAAAGATGAACAGTACAGAGCAGACGTGGAACAGGCAGAAGGAAATCTCTCATCGGCTGAAGCAAATCTTGAGAAAGTCCTGAGAGGTACGGAAAAAGAAATCATAGAGACTTCAAGAGCAAATCTTGCCGCAACAGAAGCGAAACTGTCAGGCGCAAAAGAAAATTTCACTATTTCGGAAACATATAATAAAAGAAATACGGAACTTCAGGAAAAACTTTCTTCGGCCATTTCAAACAGAGATTCTGCCCTGGCAAGAGTTAAATTTTTAGAGGCACAATATGAAGATTTACTCAATGGCCCGAGGAAAGAAGACATAGAGAGAGCAAAGGCATCGGTAGAGAAGGCAAAAGTAAATCTATCACAGAGCAAATCCGATATGGAAAGAGCGGAAAGACTTTATAATGACGGGGTAATACCGAAACAGCAGTATGAAATTGCGGGAACAAATTATAAAAATTCACAGAAAAGCCTTGAAGAATGGGAGGCAAATTTAAATCTTCTCCTGAACAGCCCTACAAAGGAAGAAACAGAAGAGTCAGAAGCGGCACTTCAGGAAGGTAAAACTCTTCTTAAAGGCGCAGAAGAAAATCTTAAGATTACAGAACAGGCCTGCAGAGATAATCTGAAAGCTCTGGAACAATTGAACAATGCAAAAACCGGTTATGACGTGGCACTGCAAAATAAAAAAGCCGGTGAAAAAGAACTTCAGAGATTGATAAATCAACCTCTTTCCGAAGACATAAAACTGGCGGAAGGAAAGGTAAAAGAAGCAGGAGCAGCTCTCAGAGGGGCAAAAGCCCGTATGAAATTTACAATCCTTACTTCCCCGATAGACGGAGTGATTCTGGAAAAAAATGTCAATCCAGGCCAGGGAATAACGCCGGGCACTCCGCTTCTGAGAATTGCCGGCAAAAAAGAACTGGAAGTAAGGGTGAATTTTGACGAAAAAAAACTTGCTTCCATAAAAACAGGCCAGACTGCCTGTATTAACCTGGATGCCTACCCTGATAAGACACTTGAAGGAAAAATCTATGAAATTGCTCCTTCCATCAATTCAACGACAGGGACGGTAGAAATAAAAATAAAATTCATTACCATTCCCGAATATATAAAACCTGATATGACGGCAGACGTAAACATTATAATCTATAAAAAAGATAGATGTCTTACTGTTCCAGGAAACTGCGTATTCAAAGAAAATAATAAAAAGTATGTTCTTCTTTTGAACAGAGGAAAACAGGAAAAAAGAGAAGTAATAACAGGTGCCGCAGGCAGTGATTATATAGAAATCAGGGAAGGTATAAAATTAACGGATCAGATTGTAGTAAAATTGTAATATGGAGTGATTTACTGCGCGTCACGCGTCACGCGTCACGCGTCACGCTATAATGCCATACGAAATACTGATTGCCATAAGACACTTACGTTCCGGCGGTCTCCAGACTATCCTTATAATAGGAGGAGCCACTATAGGTGTTGCCATGTTTGTTGTAATTTCTGCCTTACTGAACGGTTCGAAGGCAGAAATCATAAAAAAAGTGACAGGCACAAGTGCCCATATAATCGTAAAAGAAAAAGACAGGGAACCGAAAACTCTGGAAGAAATAGATTTAAGCAATGTAAAACCGGGAACTCTCCTTGTTACGGACCAGGAAAAAGTTTCTCTGAGGAAAGCAAAAGTATCGTCATGGCCGCTTTTGAAAGAACAGTTATTCAAAATAGATGAAAATGTGGAAGCCCTATCTCCGAATGCAAGCGGCCAGTGTTTTATATCAAGAGGAGAAAAGACTATGAGTGTTATCGTAGACGGAGTAATACCTGAAATGGCAGATAAAGTAGTTAATGTATCGGATAAAGTAAAGGAAGGGTCTTTTCTGTCTATGAATAACGATCAGATTGTTATAGGCAAAAAACTGGCAAAAGATCTGGGAGTAAAATTAAAAGACAGGGTGCGCCTCCTGTCAGCAGAAGGTGTTACGAGAACCTGTATGGTAAGCGGCATATATTCACTGGGCGTTGGAAACCTGGACGGAGGTTTTGCTTTTACTACCCTTGACAATGCACAGCAACTCTTTAAACTGGATAATGACATTATATCACTTGAAATACATCTGAAAGATATTTATTCTGCCGATAAAGTGGCGGAAAAGATTAAAGCTCAGACAGAATATGAAGCGGAAAGCTGGATGACTACAAATATCGGCCTCATGCAGGCAATAAAAGCACAGGATAATACGGGATATTTGATTAAATATTTCTCCATGGTCATAGTTGCGCTGGCAATAGCCAGTGTGCTTGTCGTATCTGTCATTGAAAAATCAAAAGATATAGGCATACTTAAAGCAATGGGAGCCACAAATAAAAGTATAGTCAGAATTTTTCTCATTGAAGGACTTATCGTAGGTCTTATAGGTGCCATAGTGGGAACATCTATAGGCCTCTGTATGGCCTATGGCCTGAAACAATGTTCTACAGAAATAGAATTTGAAGGTTCTACTTACAGTTCTTATCCTATGGAATTCAGTTTTTACGATATAATCACCGCCATGGTTACTTCTATTCTGACAGGCTTACTGGGAGCAATATTCCCTGCCAGAAGGGCATCTAAAATGGATGTTGTAGTCTGCCTGAAACTTATTGGTTGAATTATCCCCGGAATCGTAAAAGTATGTTAGAAAATAGAGAATACCTGCTTACCTGATCAACATGTGGCTGTGGCCTAACTGGCCAAAGTCGACGTCTAAATCTTTATTCTCCAGATCTACCGTTATTTTCTTTACAAAAATTAACAGGTCTTCACAGGTATATTTTTTATAATCCTCCTGATACCATAAAGGTTTATTTTTCAATAGCTTCTCTTCAAATTGAATTAAATTATTTAAATATACCTTTATATTTCTGGTATATATTTCAAAAAGTTTTTCGAAATCAGGCCGGTTTTTATCTAATTCATACCTCTTTTTATATAAATTATTTATACCGGCTAACCATGTACTGTCAGGTAAAAATTGACATGGCTCATCGTAAGTAAGACTCATTTTTTCTTTTAATACAACTTCAATATTTTTTTCCAGCTTACCGGCGTCAATTGATGAAGAATTACAACATTGATTCCTGTTATGGGTGGTACATTTATAATATCTGGTTCCACCGGAACATTCCAGTGTTAAACTACGTCTGCATTTAGAACAAATAGCAAGTTCTTTAAGAGGATATCTATCTTTTTTCGCAGTCATAATATCCCCCCTTTACAGAGCAAATTATTAAGGTCTTTCCTGAATTTTATGTAAAATTTTACTAAATTTTATTTTATAATTTTTTTACACAAAACATTACATGGGTATTTTATCATAAAAAACGGTTTCAGTCAATATA
>JBEHWO010000274.1:0-9561 GCA_040217695.1 Vulcanimicrobiota bacterium
AAATGTTACTTTTTGGACTATTTATATAATCACAATTTATTATCTTTAGCTGATACCTAACTGCATTTTATTATTATACATATGTTAAAACTTCTAGTTCAAGGCCTTACTTTCCTTTGAATTTTAAATAAAATTTTAAGATTCTAATTTGACTGGTTGGATGCTGAAAGCTGACTGCTGAAAGCTGACTTCCTATTTAAAACCATATATATATCCGTCAGATGTTCCTATAATCAAAAAACCATCGGAAATAGCAGGTGTTGAAGAGAAGTTTATGCCACTGTCAAGACATGATGTTACCTCTCCTGTTTTCCCGTTTAAAATAAACAGTTTTGTTTTCTCAGCGTAAAAATAAACTATACCTCCCGATATGGCAGGTGGCATTTGAAACGGATCATTAACTTTATAATTCCACAGTGGTTTCCCTGTTTCTGTATCTATAGCAATCATATGTCCGCTGTGAGTGCCTATATAAACTATACCGTCAGATACAACAGGGGTAGAAGTTATAGTGGAAGAAGTATTCAGAACCCATACAGGTTCCCCGCTATTGATATCAATAGAATAAAGATGGCCATCATAAGACCCGATAAAAACCTTGCCCTGATATATACATGGAGATGAGGATATGCTGTATCCTGTTTTTAATTTCCATTTTAAGTCTCCGTTTTCCGTGGCGAGAGCATAAACATGACTGTCAAGGGAACCGAAATATACAACATTTTCATATACAACAGGTGATGACATGACAGTTCCTCCTGCGTTAAATTTCCATATGAGTCTTCCGCCGTTTACATCTATGGCATAAAAATAAGAATCATAAGAACCGGTATAAACAGCCTCGCCTGCCAGGGCAGGTGTGCCTGTTATGAGCCCGTCTGTTTTGTATTTCCATTTGAGGCATATGGCATTTATATCGATTGAATAGAGGTTGCAGTCCATACATCCGACATAAAGAGTTCCTTCATATATAATAGGAGATGAAGCAAGTTGACCTCTGACTTTATATTCCCACAGACATGACCCGTCATTTATATTGAGAGCATATATGTAATTATCATAGGCTGATATGTAGGCCATATTATTGACAATGGCAGGACTGGAAATAGCTCCTCTGCCGGCCTTGTATTTCCACCTGAAACGGGGAACGCCCTTGAGAGATTCTCCCTGGGAACCGGTTCTTTCAGGATTGCCTCCGAACATAGTCCAGCTTGCTTTTTTTACAAATGTCTTTGCCAGTCTTTGATAAACAACGCCGAGAGCCCCTTTCATTTCCGTAGCAGAACTGAATCTGTTTGACAGATCTTTTTGAAGTGCTTTGTTTACAACTGCCTCTATTTCTTTTGAAAGATCTGTCCTCATGCCTGATAAAGGGGGATAGCTGAATTGAACATTGTAAAGTGCCGGATCTACTCCGCTCAGGAGGTAATGCATGATTGCTCCCAGACCATATATGTCCGATCTTGGTTCTATGATACCTTCATACTGTTCCGGCGGTGAATATCCCTGTATATATATAGGGGCTTTCTCCGGTTCAGGAATGAGTATACGGGAAATACCGAAATCAATTAATACCAGACGACCTGTATCTCTTGAAAACATTATATTGGTTGGCTGCAGGGTTCCGCATAAAATATCATTGCTGTGCAGATATTCCATTGCCTCGCATATACGGAAGCTTACCTCTATAACCTGTTTCTCGCTGAAAGGCATCTTTGTTTTAAGGAGATAGGTCTGTAATATTTCATCTAAATATTCCCCTACGATGAATTCCATTATAAGATAGAGGCAGCCTTTTTCAGCAAAACAATCAGTAACTTTGCAGAGACAGGGATGATTTAACTGCATAAATCTCTGTCCCTGGGTCATAAAACGTTCTATTATTTCTTCTTTTTCCTGACGGGATGAGGCAGAAATAATCATTTCTTTCGCTACCATAGTTTTATCATTATCGTGAGTATCGGCAATAGTATATTTGGCATATCTGTCTCCTGTACCGTCAATACGAAGTATATCCATCATACGATATCTGTTGTTTAACAGTATTTCATTGCCATCCATAATTTTTTTCTTCCTTTTATATATATGATAGTGTTTTTAACTCAATCCCCATTACCTGTTCCATATGTATCTTTAGAATAGGAAAATTCATAATCTGCAATAACAACAGTATCTCCGTCTTTTATCCCTTTTTTTTCAAGAGATTCTATGATACCACTGCGATAGAGGTGCTTCTGTAAATGCCTCAAACATTCTTCATTATCCAGATAGGTCATTGAAACCTTTTTTTCTATCATATCTCCTGTTACAATATATTTTCCGTCTGTTATTTCAATAGATAATTCCCTTACCGGCCTGCGTGGAAGGAAAATATCTTTGATTTCATAGACTTCATCTTTTTTTCTGTCTATTTTCTGCAGCAGTATTTCTGTTACTCCTTTTAAAAGCTTCGGGACTCCTTCTCCTGTAACGGCAGATATGGGATAAAATTTTATTCCTATCTTTTTACATGCCTCTTCAACTGTCTCTTTTATTGCTTTTCCGTCAGGTAAATCTATTTTATTTCCTGCCACTATCTGAGGTAATTCTGAAAGCATGGAATTATAAAGCTGTAGTTCTTTATTTATCAAATAATAATGTTCGAGAGGTCTATCTTCTTTTATATCTGCAAGAGACAGCACATGGATAAGTATTTTTGTTCTTTCTATATGTCTCAGAAATTGATATCCCAGACCTGTGCCTTTATGAGCGCCTTCTATAAGTCCCGGAATATCGGCAAATACGGCTGTTCTGTCTTCAGTTAATTTTACTACTCCAAGATTGGGGGCAAGTGTAGTAAAAGGGTAATCGGCAATTTTAGGCTTTGCTGCGGAAACTCTGGATATAAGGGTAGATTTACCTGCATTGGGATAACCTATAATAGCCGCGTCTGCCAGGAGTTTTAATTCCAGTCTGAGAGTTCTTTCTTCTCCCAGTTCTCCTTTTTCCGCTCTTCTCGGTGCCTGGTTGGTAGAAGTAGGGAAACGGGCATTACCTCTTCCCCCTCTGCCTCCACGTGCCAGGAGCAATCGCTGGTTTGTATCCGTAAGGTCACATAATATTTCATTGCTGTCACAATCTTTTATGACTGTTCCGGGAGGCACTTTTATATATAAATCACCGGCACTTTTCCCGGTTTTGTTTTTTTTCTGTCCCGGTTTCCCGTTGTCGCCATGAAAATGAGACTTATATTTGAATGAAAGGAGTGTATTTAAATTTGTATCTGCAATAAGATATACATTCCCTCCTCTTCCTCCGTCTCCTCCGCTGGGACCTCCGTAAGCTATATATTTTTCCTTATGAAATGATACGAGTCCGCATCCGCCGTCTCCGCCTCTGACATAAATGGTTGCTTCATCAATAAACACAGAAATTTCCTTCCCTTATAAAGTAAAAACCGAAAGTACTATGTAAATTCACAACTTTCGGCTCTTAATTTTTTATAAACTGCTGGAACGTTATACTGCAACAGGTTGAACGTTTATAAGCTTTTTATTTTTCCCTCTTTTTTCAAAGGAAACATGCCCTTCAGCAACAGAAAATATAGTATAATCTCTGCCCATCATAACATGACTGCCGGGCTTGAATTCGCTTCCGCGCTGACGTACTATGATTTCTCCCGGTTTGACATACTGACCGCCAAATTTCTTTATACCAAGACGCTGGGATGCGCTGTCTCTTCCGTTTCTGGTGCTTCCAAGTCCTTTTTTATGAGCAAATAACTGTAGATCTAAAGTAATCATATCTACAAGTAGCTTTTGTACCGCTACTTTCACCTCCTAAATTCAGTGCTTTATGTTAATAGAAACACTTTCAAGTCCATACTTCGTGCTATTATATCACAAGAGTCATGTAAATGCAATGGACATGATAGTGTTTTTTTACGGCAGGTAGTTTTACTTTTACTGGAAATTGCACTTGATTTTGTAAAGCTATTAATTGGTGAATAGTGAGTAGTGAAAAGTGAAAAGTAAGTAAAATCCAAATTTTTTCACTTTTCACTTTTCACTCTGAATATTCCGTGATAAAATTCTTTTTCCATTGTATATAAAATCACCTGTCATTTTTTTATACAATCAATTTTTTATATGGACAAAAGAGGTGATATAAATTATAATTATGGCGTGACGCGTGACGCGTGACGCGTGATGCGTTAGTGTTGAAGCGGATTATACATAATTTAAACTTGAGTTGTGAATTGACAGATTATTCCTATTCATTGCTTACTGAGTTATACAGACAGTATTATTTTACGCATTACGCGTTACCCGTTACGCGTAACGTTTTAGTGGAGTTATTTTATGGAACAAACAGTTTCTTCTCCTTCAGATTATATTGAACATAGCCTTGAAGAATTACTGCATAAAGTTAAACTTTATAAACCGGATGCCAGTCTGGAATTTATAGAAAAAGCTCTCCGCTTTGCAGCATCTGCTCATGATGGTCAGAACCGTGCATCGGGAGAACCTTATATTTTGCATCCCCTTGGAGTTGCCTGTATTCTGGCAGAAGATTTAAAACTGGATGAACCCTCCATTGTGGCTGCTCTCCTCCATGATGTTCTGGAAGATACGGATGTAACTTATGAAGAAATGCTTTCCATATTCGGTGAAGAAGTCGTCAATCTTGTCGATGGTGTTACGAAACTTACAAAAATTAGTGACAGTACCTCATTAAAGGGACTGACAAAAGAAGAAAGACAGGCAGAAAATTTACGTAAAATATTCCTTGCCATGGCCAAGGATTTAAGGGTTATTTTTATAAAACTGGCAGACAGACTTCATAACATGAGAACCCTTTCTTCTCTTGCTCTGAATAAACAGAGATCCATATCTATGGAAACTATAGAAATTTTCGCTCCTATGGCCAACAGACTCGGTATATGGCATATAAAAAAAGAACTTGAAGATCTGTCTTTTAAATATCTTCAACCGGAAATTTATTCTTCTCTTGTAAAGGAAATAGATGAAAAACGTGCAAGAAGCAGCAAGATATTTAAAGAAGCAACAGAGCTTTTAAATAAAGAATTGATGCATAACGAGATAAAAGCTACTATTGAAACAAGGTTCAAACATTATTACGGTATATACCAGAAAATGTTAAATAAGAAAAAGGGACTTGATGAGATTTACGATTATACGGCTCTCAGGGTTGTTGTTCCTACTGTGAGCAACTGTTATGGAGTTCTCGGAATAGTTCACAGTATATGGGTGCCTCTTCCTGACAGGATTAAAGACTATATAGCCACTCCTAAAGCCAATGGGTATCAGTCTTTACACACAACAGTATTCGGCCCTTCCGGCGATCTTATGGAAGTTCAGATAAGAACATGGCAGATGCACAGAATAGGAGAATTCGGTATTGCCGCTCACTGGCAGTATAAAGAAGGATGGAAACAGGACAGGAAGTTTCAAAAACAGATAACACCTTTTATACAGCAGCTTATAGACTGGCAGGCAGATTTAAAGGATGCAAAAGAATTCATTCAATCTCTTAAAATGGATTTTTTGAACAATCAGGTTTTTGTTTTTACTCCGGGAGGAGACCTTCTGGATCTGCCGGCAGAGTCCACACCTATTGATTTTGCCTATAGAATTCATACGGAAGTAGGCAATAAATGTGTCGGTGCCAAGGTAAATAATAAAATAGTTCCCCTTAATTACAGGCTTAAGAACGGAGATATTGTCGAAATAATAACGTCGAATGTGAGCGGCGGACCCAGCAGAGACTGGATGAATATATGCACTACAAGCAGTGCGAAGAATAAAATCAGAAACTGGTTTAAAAAAGAAAGAAAAGAAGAGAATATTTTAAGAGGCAAGGATATAACAGACAGAGAGATAAGGAAATTAAGAAGAATCTTCAGAGGATTTTCCAAAAAAGATCTCTTCGAAAGGGTTATGAAGCGATATCCTTTTTACAGTTCCGAGGAAGAATTTCTTGCTGCCATAGGGTACGGTGATATTCCTGTAATTCAGATAAATAAGATTTTAAAAGAAGAACTGGATAATATTACGGGAAAAACGGAAGAGAAAAAAAGCGAGCACACAGGTAAAGATATTACGGAACAGAAAGAAAAAATAGATCTTTCCTATGATGGTGAAAATTTTATTCAGGTGAAAGATATAAAAAATCTTGTAATAAGAGTTGCCAGATGCTGTAATCCTCTTCCCGGAGAGGATATAATAGGTTATATTACCCAGGGCAGAGGCGTAAGTGTTCACAGGAAAACATGCCATAATTTCAAGTTTTTCTCGACCCATGCCGATCGTCTCATAGAAGTTAACTGGTCTGTAAAGAAACAGAAAAATGTTTATCCTGTCCAGTTACTCATAAACGGATGGGACAGGCCCGGACTCCTGAATGATGTAACTGCATTGCTTAAAGAAGAAATGATAAATTCCAGATCTATAAATGCTTATACAGAAGGAGCAGGAGAAGCGGTAATTAAAATGGTTTTAGAAGTAAAGGATATACAACAGCTCAATGGTTTTATTAAAAAAATAAAAAGCATAAAAGGTATAACGCTGGTGAAGAGGATTGTTCAGGAGAAAAATTAATTACAGTGACCGGTGACCGGTGAGCAGTGAGCCGTAGTGGCGAGTTCGCCCGGTACCGGTGAAAACACGCATCACGCATTGCGCATCACGCATTACGACTAAATTACACATTACGATTTTAAAGGAAATAAACGTTTATGAGAGCTATAGTTCAGAGAGTAAAAGAAGCAGAAGTGCTTGTAGAAGAAAATGGAACTGAAATAAGGACAGGTAAAATAGGGAAGGGTATTATGGTTCTTCTCGGTGTCGGGAAAAACGATTCTTCTAAAGATGTTGAATGGATGGCGGAAAAAATTGCCGGTTTACGAATCTTTCCCGATGAAGAAGATAAAATGAATCTCTCTGTTCTGGATGTATCGGGAGAAGCTCTTGTGGTGTCTCAGTTTACCCTTTACGGAGATTGCCGTAAAGGAAAGCGTCCCGGTTATTCAGATGCAGCACATCCTGAACTTGCAGTGAAGTTATATAAAGATTTTGTAGAAGCCCTTAAGGGTAAAGGCCTCGCTGTTGCAGAAGGTGTTTTTCAGGCTTCCATGCTTGTAAAGATATATAACAATGGCCCTGTTACCCTTATTATAGACAGTCAAAAAACGTAGGAGGCGTTCACAAACGCCCCCATGTTTATGGAGATGAGCGGATTCGAACCGCCGACCTCTTCCTTGCGAAGGAAGCGCTCTACCATCTAAGCTACATCCCCTTTAACGTCTCATTATAGTTTAAAGTTTATATGAAGTCAATATTACTTTATCACACTGTAGTAAAAAAACGCAATCGTCATAAAAAAACACTATCTACTGTTATTGCTATTACCGGATTTTTTTGTTATAATAAATAAAAACTGGTAAGCAGGAAAACCCTGTGGTCATGACTATGAGAGTGTACCTTGCGTCACGCGTCACGCGTCACGCGTCACGATTTTTATATAAAATCCCTGTGTGTATTCTATGAGAGGAGAGAATGAAGGTTTTTTTAGTTTACGGTAATTTTCTGTTATGAAAAGAAACTGATAAACTTGAAAATTTCTTCGGAAAAATTTATGACTGACAGCAAGTTATTATGGTTTATTACAGGAGGCATGTGTGCATTGTCTCTGGTTATTATCTGGAATTCATATAAGGGAGCTTCTAAGACTACCAAAAAGAAGCTTGAAGAGCCTACTTATCGTAAGGTGAAAGATTTGATTTCCGAAGCAGATGAGTTGCTGGATATATTAAGAGAAATGGAAAAAATAAAATAGTTCTTCAGGAAAATAGATAAAGAAAACAAAAAATAAAGGCCACAGAAGTGGCCTTTATTTTTTGTCATGACCTTTATTTCCCTTTAATTCTCTCCAGTTCTTTCCCGATATTCTGGGCATAATTATCATTACCCTGTTCCTCCGCCAGAGAGAGAGCAACTTCCAGATGTTTTACAGATTCTTCCCTGTTATCCTGTTTCTCATAGAGAAGTCCAAGATTTCCATAGGCCTGGATTAATTTCTGATCCAGTTCTATAGCCTTTTTATAGGAAGAGATAGCTTCGTCCAGTTTGTTCAGATCTGTATAACTGAGGCCAAGATTGAAATGGGCTTCTGCATAATCAGGGTTGATTTCAAGGGCTTTGAGCCATTCTTCTATGGCATCTTCAGTCTGTCCTTTTCTTGCATATACTATACCCAGATTATTGTGGGCATACATATCCTGAGGATCTATTTCTATAGCTTTTTTATATTCTTCTGCTGCCAGTTCCAGTTTATCCAGATATGTATAGGCAAGTCCGAGATTGTTGTGGGCATATGCATCATTTTCATTGATTACTATGGCTTTTTTATATTCTTCAATAGCAAGTTCCAGCTTGCCCTGGTAGGTGTAAGCAAGGCCCAGATTATTGTGGGCATATATGTCATCAGGATCTATTTCTATGGCCTTCTTATATTCTTCTACGGCAAGTTCCAGTTTGCCAGAACGGGCATAGGCTATACCGAGATTGTTGTGGGCATATACATCGGTCGGTTCTATCTCCAGTGCCTGTTTGAACTGTTCTATGGCTTCCTCTATTCTGTTCTGGCATGTATAGGCAAAGCCCAGATTGTTATGGGCATATACGTCTTTCTGGTTAATCTCCAGTGCTTTTTTATAACATTCTATTGCCAGATCCAGTTTGCCTGCTCTTGAATAGGCTATACCAAGATTGTTATGGGCATAAAGATCGCCTGGAGCTATTTCTATGGCTTTTTTAAATTCTTTAATGGCAAGACCGAGTTTATTAATCTTTACATAGGCTCTTCCCAGATTATTATGGACATATACATCATTGGGATTCATTTTCAGGGCAATCTTATACTCCTGTATTGCCTGTTCAATATCACCTATTCTTGCATAGGCTATACCGAGATTATTATGGGCATATACGTCGGTACTATCAATCTCTATGGCTGTTTTGAACTGCTGTATTGCTTCGTCTATTCTGCCTTTTCTTGCATAGGCTCTTCCCAGATTATTTCTTGCATATACATCATTCGGATCAAGATCTACTGCTTTCTCATATTCTGCCATGGCTTCTTCCAGTTTTCCGAGACTGTCGTAAGCTCTTCCCAGGTTGTTATGGGCATATACATCGGTGCCATCAAGTTCCAGTGCCTTGCTGTAGTATTCTGTAGCCTTCTCTGTCTGTCCCAGTCTCGCATAAACAAGGCCCAGGTTGTTGTGGGCATATACATCGGTAGGATTTAATTCAATGGCTTTCTGATAACCTTCAATAGCTTTCTCATAATTACCCGATCTTGCGTAAACAAGTCCCAGATTATAATATACCTGTGCATAATCGGGATTTATCTCAATGGCTTTCTTCCATTGTTCTATAGCTTCTTCCAGTTTACCTTCCCTTGCATAAACAAGTCCCAGGTTATTGTAAGAGAAGGGATCCTTCGGATCTATATTGATAACTTCTTTATAATGCTTTATGGCAAGATCTGATTTGCCCT
>JBEHWO010000275.1:0-9537 GCA_040217695.1 Vulcanimicrobiota bacterium
ATGATAGAAGAAATTAAAGAATTGATGCAAAAAGACAGGGATTAAGAGGATATAAAGGATTACCAGGATGTGTTATCAGTAAGATTATATAATCCCGCCGATAAACTTATTCCCCATCCTGTTAATCCTTTAATCCCCCCAATCCCCGTTCAGACTATTTTGTCCGAACAGGACGAAAACCGATGAGGTCGCCGCGGTAGGACGGGTCGCAGACGCCACGGATCGCAGACAGGCAGTAATCGGCATAATCGCCCCAGCTGCCGCCGCGTAAAACACGGTAAGAGCCGTAAGTGCCTGAACCAGGACCAACAGGATCTGTCTGTGCATCACTACTATAGTCACCATACCAGTCACTACACCATTCCAATACATTTCCACTCATATCATATAGACCATAATTATTACCTGTCTTTTGACCTACTGGATGATATATATTCATCAGAAGAACACTGTCATAACGATTACCGTAATACCACGCATAATCACCGATATTAGGAGGCTCAGGAGGGTAAGGATCTCCCCAGTAATATTCTTCAGCAGAACCACCGCGACAGGCATATTCCCACTCTGCCTCCGTAGGCAGTCTATAACCGTTCTTCTGTCGCCATGTATTGGGATCTTCATTATAACCGCTGCTGCTATCAGCCATTCTGGAATCATAACATGGAGTTAAACCATTCTTAGTGCTCAACCAGTTACAGTATGCCACTGCTCCATACCAGGACACATATACTACAGGACGAGTCTCATAATTGGTTTTAACTGTTATTCCTGAAGGAGTTGCTATATTGCCGGCCAGACCTGTATAAGCATCAGAATTACTGCCATCTACAGTAACCCATTCAGACCTTATAGTAATTTGCTCCTTCAAAAAAGCACAGTAATCATTATTCGTTACTTCATATTTATTTATATAAAAAGGACTTAATGTTACTGAATGAGTAGGTGTTACATTAGAACCACCCATAGTATAAGTACCACCGGCAAGTGATATAAAACCTGGCTCCACAATAAAATTACCGGAAGAACTAACAGTGCCTCCCGGCGTCGTCACACTTATCTTTCCAGTTGTAGCGCCGGAAGGCACCTTTACCAGCAGATGAGTCCCATCTGAACCGGCAAGAACCGGTGTGGATACACCATTAAATGTTACTGTTGTACTGGCAGGGGTTGAATAGAAAGAACCACTTATAGTCACAGCATCCCCCTCATCTCCAGCACCGGGGCTAAAACCGGATATAGAAATAGTATCATAAACCACTACATTCCCCACAATAGATCCTCCTGCAGTAACAGAATATGTTCCGACAGTACCGCTAAAAGTGCTGAAAGCCTCGGCAGGAAACGTGGCAGCAGTCACGGGGGGAACACCCGCTGTTGCAGCAGACACACTGTGAGATTCTGCACCTATTGTCACAGTATAGTCTGTACCTGTATCCTTATTCTCCACATAAAGAATTTCACCCTTCTTTATCTCTATATAATTCGGATCACAGTGAAGACTTCCGGCCGGGTCAAGACTCACTCCCATTATAACTGTGCCGGCATTTACATCTCCGCCGGGAACCATCTGAAACCCCTGTTTTCTCATGGCAAGAAGCCTGTCATTTACATCCAGTGTTTCTATTGCGGCTTCATTTAAACCTACAGGCACATCCGCCACTGTGGCAGTATAAGTGCCGGTGCCTGATATATCTACTGTAACAGGCGGAATTACAGTAAGGACCGACTCATGCTTTACCGTAACCTTAAGGGTCTTTTTCTGCCAGGGAATTACTTTCGCTTCCATATTCTCCGGCCCCGGTATATGCACAGTTATGGAAAAATTTCCGCCGGAACCTGAAGCAGGAGTTACAGAACCATTTACTGACGGAACTGCTGTATTTCCACCTCCACCACAGCCAATACATATAGCACATATTATAAAAACAACAATTATAATCAAATATTTCAGTTTCATAGAAAATCCTTTCATTAATCACTATTCTACAGTTATCATATAATTACCGGCACCTTTATAAAAATAAAGCACATCGGCAGAAGTCTTTCCTCCCAATCTTACTTCTATCAAATATCTGCCCCCGGGAATATTAATCGTTCCTTTAATCTCTCCATAGTTTAAAGAGTTCACTGTGGCAGTATATGCTGTCCCGGAAAGTACGTCTGTAAAAGTTACATTTACACCTGTTCCGCTTAAATGGTAACCGAAAACAGAAAAATTCACATCTGAATTACCATTTTCAGGATCCTTATTATCTCCTGTGCCGTTATTGTCTCTTATAGAATTTATTACAGGAGTCGGAACAGGAGTGGGAGTGGACGGAGTATGTGTCGGGGTACTCTGTGCGGGAGTAACAGTAGAAGTCATTGTCGGCGTGGCTGTTATAACTGAAGGATTACCGGTAGGAGTGCTTGTAGGGCTACCGGGTATGGGAGTAACAGAAAGAGAAACCGTGCTGTTACTTCCGCAGGAAATCATTAATGATAAGAGCAGAAGCAAAGACATTGCATATAATATTGAAGCGTATCTAATTTATATCACCTCCCCTGTTTTATTAATATACTATCTTATTTTTTTTAAAATCATAGGGATTACAGGTATAAAACAGTGTATACAATATATATTATATATAGAAAAAAAAACAATAGAAAATAACAGTAAAATTACGATAATTCAAATAATTAGTATACAGAAATACCATGTCAGGAATCACCGCTCACTACGCATTTTTCACTATTCACAGTTGAAATTTATCATAACCTGTGATAAGATTGTCACCGGTGGATCAACCCTTTTACAGAACAGAAATTCTCACCATGAAATGAGTCAGAACAATGATATATGATTATGTAATTATGAATAAAATAACGGAAGAACTGAAAGAGAAGTTAATCGGAGGCATTATTACAAAAGTTATGCAGCCTTCGGCCCTTAAAATCATTATGAGTATAAAACAGGGGAATTTTCTCTATAATTTACTCATGTCTGCCGAATCCGAACATCCCGGTATATATATTACAGAAGAAAAATATACAGACAAAATTCCTTCCCTGAATTTTTCTCTTTCACTGAAAAAACATATAATAAACGGGAAAATACTGGATATGTCCCTTACTCCTCTGGAAAGAATTTTAACATGTCATATAAAAGCCAGAGATGATATAGGGGAATTAAAAAACAGGCTCCTTGTGGCAGAAATCATGGGAAAACACAGTAATATTATACTTCTGTCACAGGAAGACAGAAATATTCTCGGCTGTATAAAACATATAACGTCCAGAGTGAACAGACACAGAGAAATACTTCCCGGAGAAATTTATATAGCTCCTCCCCTGGAAAAGAAAGAGAATCCTTTTCACGTAGAAGAAGAAACGTTTGTTAAAATGGCCTTATCGGAAGGCGATTTAGAAAAAAATCTCGTAAAACATTTCAATGGCGTCAGTATATTGATTGCAAAAGAAATAATCGTAAGAGCAGGCTTAAGTGCCGACATAGGGGGGAAAAATCTTTCATCAAAGGAATTAAAAAATCTTTATCATATATGGAAAGAAACATGGAATGAAATCAACGAAAGCCGCACTGCATATCTTTATAAAGCAGAAGGTGAAGAAAAACCTGTGTGGAAATTGCCTCTTTTATATCCCTTAGAACTGAAATTACTCGACTCTTTACAGGGAGAAACAATAAAAAATTTCAACAGAGCCACAGACAGAGGATATAAGATACAGAATAACATAGAAATATTTAACAGAGAGAAAAAATCCCTTTCAGACGGTATTTTTAACTATAAAAAGAAATTAAAGGAAGATAAAAGACGGCTGGAAGAACAGCTCAAAAAAGCTCAAAAATGGGAAGAATATAAGAAAAAAGGTGATATCATACTGGCCCATTTACATATTACCCCCGGGGGAAACACTGTTGAATTAGTCGATATTTTCGATGAAGAACAGAAAAAGATAGTGATTGACATAAATCCTTCACTTTCCATGTCACAGAACGGGCAGGCCTATTTTAAAAAATATAAAAAATCCCTGAAAATAATGGAATCTGCCGGAAAGCAGATGGAAGATCTCAAAAAAGAACAGGAGTATATTGAGAATATTTGCCTTTCCCTGGAACTCTGTGAAACAGTAAAGGAACTCAGGGAAATAAAGGAAGAACTGGTGGAAAATGGCCTGATAAAAGACAAAAAACCTCATGAGAAAAAGAAAGATAAAGATATGCCTTCTTTTATACAGGTAACGACAGAAGACGGCTGGACCATCATGGCAGGTAAAAATAACAGGCAGAATGACATGCTTACAATGAAAATAGCTAAAGGAAACGACATATGGCTTCATGCCAAAGGTATTCCAGGCTCCCATGTAATAATCAGAAATCCTCAGGCCCTCGACATATCCTCCATACCCTATAAAACACTTCATAAAGGAGCATCACTTGCAGCCCATTACAGTAAAGGGAAAAACTCATCCCATGTCCCCGTAGACTATACCTTCGTAAAATACGTAAAAAAACCTAAAGGAGCAAAACCCGGCATGGTTATTTATCACGGGGAAAAAACTCTCTCAGTACAGGGATTTTAGGGATTTCAGGGATTTCGGGGATTTCAAGGATTTTTAGATATAACAATGCTCAAGGACTGCAAGAAAAACAACTCCGGCAAATTGTTAGAACAATTAGTGTCCTCCCGTCACGCGTTACGCGTTACGCGTCACGCTTCACTACTCACTTTTCACTTTTCACTTTTCCACTTTCTTCTTCAGCCATTTTCTGAACCATTTCCTGAACTGTCCAGACCTGGTTTCTGCCATGCTCTTTGGCGAAATAAAGAGCCTCGTCTGTTCTCTTTATAAGCTCCTGCTTTGCAGAGGCATCCATGGGGTAAGTGCCCACACCTATACTTATACTCACATGAAGGGGAGTAGCCTGGCCGGGGAATTCTTTCTGTTCTATGAGTTTTCGCAATCTTTCCGCATATATCTTTGCGCCCTGGGCACTCTGTTCGGGAAGTATTATGGCAAATTCTTCTCCTCCGTAACGGGCCGGGATGTCTATGTTGGTACGTGAACTGTCTCTTACGGCCTTTGCCACTTCTATGAGGACTATATCACCCTGCTGATGGCCATAGGTGTCATTGAATTTCTTGAAGTGATCTATATCAAACATTATAAGGGCAAACTGGTAACCATAACGTTCTGAACGGAGTATCTCTTCATCGAGACGTATCTGGAAATATCTGTGTATATAAAGCTGTGTGAGTCCGTCCGTAATGGCGAGGGTATGAAGCCTTGATCTCTCTATGATAACGGCCAGCTGTGTGGCAAGGGTCGTGAGAAGCCCCTGATCGTCATCATCATAATCTCTGGCCTTCTTTTTATTCGTAACATTTACAATGCCTATAACCTTGTCATTGATTACCATAGGGACACACATAAGGTTTCTGACTTTATAATCATCCTGTCGTTCCTCTCTGAGTAAAAACCTGGGATCATTATAACCTTTATTTGCCATCACAGGCTTTCCTGTCTGTGCCACAAGACCTGCTATGCCTTCACCTACTTTAAATATCTGCGTTCGTTTGGATTTTTCTATTATGTCATCACCTTTAAGGGCTCTCAGTACAAGGGCTCCTGTCTTTTCATCTATAAGCATAATAGAACCTTTTTCGGAACTTACACCCTTCAGTATGGCATCCAGAATTATTATAAGCAGTTCATCTATATCATCCGTCTGATTGACAGCCTGGCTTACATCATAAAGCAGTGTCAGTTCATTAACACGCCTGTTTAAGAGTAAATTGGCCTTTTTAAGATTCTCCATATACATAAGCAGATTGGATGACATCTGGTTGAAAGCGGATGCCAGAATACCCAGTTCGTCTTCTGTCTGAACGGGGACACGGTAATCTAATTTACCGGAAGACAGAGCCTTCGTTCCTTCCACCAGCAATTCGAGAGGATCTGTTATTCTCTTTGTAAAATAAGTTCCGGTCATAACTCCTATTATAATAGCAAGTATGGCTATTAAAATACTTCTCCATATATGCCACATGATTTCGTCATCGACATGTTCAAGAGAAAAACCTACCCTTACTGCACCATGTTTTTTTCTGCCTATCAAAAGAGCACATGTTGTTTCATTTATGTAATTCATATATGTATCACTGTAATAAGTAATCGATTTACAGGGGCTCTCAAAATTCACCGAAGCAAAAGAAGCATCATTAATATTCTGCGGTATTATATCGGAAGGTCTCATGGTCTGAGGTTTCCACTCACCGGTGGCAGGATCTTTTTCGAGTATTTCTTTTCCGCCCTGGGTTATCACTTTGCCGTCTTCATCCAGAAAAATTACATATTCAATATTCTGTTTTTCCTTTAAAGATTCCACAAACTCATCAAGAGAAGAAAAACTCTTATCAATAACTGCCTGAATGGTGCCTCTCGCAAGAGTCTCTGTAAGAATCAAACCTTCATCTTCCACCTGCCTGTAATGGTATGATCTGAATGAAATAACATTTATCAATGATATGGCACATATGGCAACAGCTATGATTATTACGAAACAGACTATAAATTTATTTTTAAGACTGAACTTAACACTATCAAATACTTTACTTGGTCTGGAAAAATTCTTAAACACAGAATAAACATACCTCTCGTTCCGACCGGCATATATTATAGGAGCCGTAACGCGTGACGTGTTTCTTTTCCTTCGCATAACGCATTACATTTTACGCATTACGAGGTTATTATAATAATAGCCCTTAAAATAAAAAATTACTTCAACAAAATTTATATTCGATGAAAATTATATAAATCCTCTCTGTTATTCACAGTACTATCTGACTGATTTACAAAATTTTCACATATGGGAGGACTAAAGGTTATTTCGTCGAAATTTTTTACAGAAAAATTTATTACAGGAGGTGACACAGAATTTTTTGTGTAAAAACACATAGCTGTTTTTATAAAAATAATCATATTGCAAATCTAAAAGGAGGTATATAAACTGGTATATTTATTGCCAGTTATTATCATATGTTAAAAGTTAGTTGTTTATTGATAATTCTTATGTTTCTATTTGCAGGTTGCGGAGATAGCGGAAGCAGTACTGTGCCGACAACAGTGCCCATTACAACTTATACCGTAACTACGGTATTAAATAATCTGATCGAGCTGAACACAATAGGTAACACAGGTCATTATGAAATGTGGGCAACAGTGGGAGGAAGCGTTAAACATATACAGAAATTCCAGATAACCGATGGTAATATTATCAGAAATCTTGAAGGCGGCGAAATAGGCAAACTGAATGAACCATTCATACTCAAGTCCAGTGATAATCTCAGAACCGCGACCGATGTATTTATCAGTGTGGAACAGAACAGTTCGACACCTACCCAGTCAATATTGAGAGGAACTGTAAATACCACTACGGGCCAGGTACCATTAAATCCCGGATATGCCATAATAGAAGGTGGAACTACAGAATTACTGGTAAGCAGTGGAACAGTTGCAAATATATCCGGTAAATACAGAGTAATAAATAACAGTCAGATAAGCTTCAAATCTTCCTCTGGAAGTGAGCTTTTAACACTGGAAAAATTAACCTCATCATGGACCTACGGTGCATGGCTTGTCAGAGGTAACAGTGCAGAATTAATAGGCAGATTTAATTCTGCTTCAGAAGCACCCGATAAAACGTTTTCTTATAGTATCAATGACGGCAGCTGTACTGTAATGATAACAGCCGAACCGGCAGGATCTCAGTCAGCCCAGCCCTTCACCCTCTTAAAACTGCTTTATGCAACAATACCATCAGGAGGAAGTGAAAATTTAGATATGAATTACAACCTGACCGGTCTTCCGAAAGGAAGCGGACTGGTCAACTGAGTTAAATTTTCCATATATAATAAAATCAGACCTGTGGTCTGATTTTATTATTTCCCCCTGACTCTTCCCTATTTACTTTATTCATTTCCATGTGGTATTATAAGGACAGGAATATTTTTATGAAAAAAAGGAGTGAAGAATATTTTGCCGGTTATAAGTACGGATAAAATACTGGATATAGCATTAAAAGCAGTGGAAATTGCTATGGATAAAAAAGCAACAGAGCCTGTTATTTTAGATTTAAAAGACATAAGTATTATAGCAGACTATTTCATTATACTTACAGGACATTCGCTGGTGCAAAATCGCGCCATAGCAGATGCCATACAGATAGAACTGAAAGAAGAAAATCTTTCAATGAGGCGGGAAGGTTACGAAGACGGTACATGGATACTGCTGGATTACGGTCATATGGTTGTCCATATATTTCAGGAAAGCACAAGAGATTACTATGATATAGAAGGTTTATGGGGTGATGCGTCCAGAGTACCCCTGCCGGATATGAAGGTATAAAATTCACCTGTTTGATTTTTTTTATTTCTTTAAATCGCTACTTCTAATTAATTTTTATTACTGATCAGGACCTGAAGAACAGATTTTTGCATAGTCTTTTCCCAGTATAATGGTTATATCCGATGTGCCGGAAGGTTCGGAGGGATTACTTAATATGTCCGGTTTGCCAATCAGAGCAACAATATCTGCTACAGACTGTGTGTCCAGTTTTGTTGAATTTATTATAATCTGGCTTGTTTCATAATCATCTCTGTCTGCATTTTTCACTTCCGTAATGTTAAATCCCCCGATAGAAACCAGTCGTTCTTCCAGTTTTTTTGCTATTCCCACTTCAGTGCTGCCATTGAGTATTTCCACCGATGGTTCGGGTATTTTTCCCATTAAATACTCGTCTATATATGCCTGAAGCTGTGTTTCGTCTATTATCTGGTAGCTTACACCGCTTGAATCATCACCATAGGTCGGAATGGTACCCATTTTTACGTCTTTCATATTCATATGTTTGTAAATATTTGCAAGAGCCATTAATTCGGTAGTTGAAAAATTGGTATCTACATTTTCAAGAACAGTCTGAATTAAGTTTCTCAATTCATTAATGCCGGCAATTCTGGAAGCTTTACTTTTAACGGCATAAATAACCTGCTGCTGCCGTCTTATTCTGCCCAGATCCCCTTCGTCATCTTTTCTGAATCTTGAATACTGTACGGCTCTGTCACCGTCAATAGTCTGCCATCCTTCTTTAAGATGTATATGAAGATGTCCCCAGTTATCATCATAATCCATATCTTTTTCCACATAAGTTTCTATACCGCCGAGAGCATCTACAAGTTTTGGAAGTGCCTGTGTTCTTACAACTATATAATAATCTACAGGTATTTTAAAGACTTCCGAAACTGTTTTCATGGCAAGTTCTATTCCTCCGAGCGAATAGGCAGAATTTATCTTTTCTTCATAATATCCGGGAATATATACCCTGGAATCTCTCGGAATGGATAATACACCTGCAGTTTTGTTATCCAGGTTAAAATTGACCAGCATTATGGTATCAGTTCTTGCACCTTTGGTATATACAATATCCTGTTCTGTCCAGTTATTGTCAAGTCCTACTACAAGGACATAGAGATTTCT
>JBEHWO010000276.1:0-9410 GCA_040217695.1 Vulcanimicrobiota bacterium
ATGGGTAGGCATCGGTTCTCCGAAACAGGAAAAATGGATGGCTCATGTTTCACCCTCTCTCGAGGGAATACTTATGGCAGGAGTGGGAGCGGCTTTTAATTTTTATGCAGGGTCAGTAAGACAGGCTCCTCTCTGGATGCAGAGAAACGGACTGGAATGGATTTTCCGGCTCTGGTGCGAGCCGGGGAGATTGTGGAAGAGGTATCTCTACGGGAACAGCAAGTTTGTTTATATGGTTTTGAAGGAATGGTTTGTGAGGGCGTAATGCGTGATGCGTGATGCGTGATGCGTGATGCGTGATGCGTGATGCGATTATATTATAAAAAGTAAATCTTATATTTACAATAAAACAGCTTTTATTTTACACCTCCATGAAGGCTCTATGGCATTAAAAATTAATAGAAATATGATATAATATGGTAGAGGGGTGATTTTATGTTAATCTTTGAAACTGTAGCAAAGGAATTTCATATAAAACAGGAGGAACTGCTTAAAGAAAGTGTCAGGCTCTATCTTATTCAGAAATTATATAAAATTGAATCTGAGATATTCCTTATTTTAAAAAAATATGGAATAAAAAATATTTTTGACATGGACAATAAAGTGAAAGAAGGTATTATAAAAGAAGAGCAGGCCTATGAAGACTATTTTACTCTCGATAATCTTGAAGCTGACAGAAAAAAATTAAAAGAATTTTTAGAGGAACTTTAATGGCTAATATACAGGAGATTCAAAGAATTGCTCTGACGGAATTTTCTCATATAGTTATAGATGCTTTCTCTATAAATTATAAATTAAGAATTGTCCTGATTGACAACAGTTTTATTGATGTAAACCTTTCTCGTACCTTCCCCGATAAATTCGGTTTCCACTGGGAAAGAAAAGATAATATATACAGATATGATAATTTCCCGGACACTAACTGGTCTTATGTGAGTACATATCCATACCATTTTCATGACGGAAATCAAAATAATGTTATAGAACCACCTTTCAAATTAACAATTTATGAAGGTTTCAGAGATTTTATGGAATTTGTGAAAAACAAAATACAGAAATGAAAGGCAGATTTTTCATATGTGTAAAATAAATCCCCGTGTTGATTTTGCTTTCAACCTGAAAACCGGTAAAGACCTTCACAATCAGCTTGAAATTCACTTTATAGAACTTGAAAAATTCACCAGAGAACTGCCTGATTTAAAAAAGACTCTTGATAGATGGATATACTTTTTGAAATATGCAGATGAATTTACAGGACAGAATCTACCTGTGCCGTTAAAAGAAATAGATACAATAGAAAAAGCAGCCAGAATACTGGATAAAATGTCACTCACAGAAGAAGAAAGAGAAATCTATGAAGCAAGATTAAAATCACTCCGTGATGAAGACGGCGCTCTGGAAACTGCAAGGATAAAAGGACTGGAAGAAGGTATGGAAAAGGGCAAAATTGAGCTGGCAAGAGAACTGTATGAAGACGGATATCCAATAGAAAAACTTGCAGCAAAATTCAACATATCTGTAGAAAAAATGAAAGAATTATTAAATAATCGTGACGCGTAATGCGTAATGCGCGAGATGTCAGGATAAACAATGCTTTCCTTGCAACTCCTGACGGAATGCCGGTGGTGTGGTATCTGAAATCAAAAGTCGCTAAAGATGTGACCAGAGTCTATGGCCCTGATTTGATGAGAGAGGTATCTCTACGGGAACAGCAAGTTTGTTTATATGGTTTTGAGGGAATGGTTTGTGAGGGCGTAAGGCGTGATGCGTGATGCGTGATGCGTGATGCGTGATGCGTGATGCGTGATGCGTGATGCGATTATATTATAAAAAGTAAATCTTATGTTTACAATAAACCAGCTTTTATTTTACACCTCCCGGGAGAATTTTTTCATTGATTATTACGACTTTTTCTGTTAAACTCTTATTAAGGGGTGATTGAATTGGCAAAAGAAGATCCTGTAGATCAGGGGATGAAAATACTTGCCAGGAAGCACCCGGCAAGTTTCCTTGACTTAATCTTCAGGTATAACTGTGATTACAGCCTGAATGTAATAGAAGATCCTGTATTAAATATACCGGAAAAAAGAGGAGATTCTATTTATATTCTGCAAAAAGGACTGGAGAAATTAGCTCTGCATATCGATTTCCAGCTCGTTCCCGGAGAGAAGTTTCTCCAGAGAGTATTTCTTTACAATGCTCTTTTTACAGAGAAACTGGGAATACCTGTCTGTTCAGTAGTAATTTATCCGGAAAAAGGAAATTATGATACTTTTCCTGATGAATACAGAGTAGAAGTAAGAAAGGATTTACGGAATAGTTTTAGCTTTAAGGCAATAAAACTATGGGATTACAGGGAGGAGATAGAGAGCGGGAAATTAATAGCTCTTGCTCCATTACTGGTTCTTCTGGAGAAAAATCCTACAAAAAAAACTCTGGAGAAAGAGAAAGAACTGATAAATAAAATAGCTGATGAGAAGGAACAGTCAGATTTATTCTCAGTGGCTATTACTATAGCATCAAGAAGGTTTAGCAGAGAATTTTTATATGAATTTTTCAAGGAGGAGATAAAGATGTTAAAAGAATGGGATATAGTTCAGGAATGGATTAAGGAAGGTGAGCTTGAAGGTGAGCTTAAAGGAAAACTTGAAGGAAAACTTGAAGGAAAACTTGAATTAATAAGCAAATTTTTGAAGACCAGATTTAGTTTAGAATCTTTAAAATTACAAAAGAAATTAAAGAGTATTACTAATATGGATGTTTTAGATGAAATTACCGGCAGGCTATTTACATCAGAGTCAATAGAAGAAGCAAAAGCTGTTATTGAAGAAGCTATTAAAATTCAGGCAAAAATAGAAAGGGAAGATCAGGATTAGGAAATAATAAGAGCCTTTAATGAAAATAGTATTTCTCAAATTAATTACCTCTTTTATTATCCTGCTGACTTTTATTACTATCATCCTTACAATTACAGCCGTATTCAACAATCTCTGGTGGGGATTTGAATATGCTGCCAGCTTCAGGCATCAGTGTCTGTTCCTTCAGTTAATTTTACTCTGTCTTATACCGGCCCTGAAAATAAAAAAGCAGTTCCTTTATGTACTCCTACCTTTTACCCTGATCAATCTGGTTCCTTTTCTCTCATTTTATATACCGGCAGATAAATCAGGAGAGAAAAAAACCATTACAGTGATTGAACGATATACAGGAGACGATATAGGGTCTGACCATTATCCTGTAATAGCGGAGATTAGAATTTAATTGGGTCGTGATGCGTGATGCGTGATGCGTGATGCGTAAGGTGATTATATTATAAAAAGTAAATCTTATATTTACAATAAACCAGCTTTTATTTTACACCGATTGCGTTTGAAAATGACAGGTGATTTTATATACAATGGAAAAAGAAATTTATCACAGAATATTCAGAGTGAAAAGTGAAAAGTGAAAAGTGAAAAAAATTGGATTTTACTTACTTTTCACTACTCACTTTTCACTAATTAATAGATTTATAACGAAGTAACGAAAGGGAGAAAATTATGACAACACTTCTCGAAAACGCGCTCAGAGAAGTATATAAACTTCCGCCTGAAAAGCAGGATGGTATTGCAACTGTAATTTTCGAAGAACTGGAAGATGAGAAAAAGTGGGAATTGTCTTTTACAGATTCTCAAGAAAAGCTTTCAGAACTGGCCAGAAAATTACGTAAAGACATTAAGGCAGGCCATGTAAAAAAGATGGGATTTGACGAGTTATGAATTCCTATCTAATGGATGATTTTCTATCTTATTTTGAGAAGTTACCTCAAAAAGTAAAAGAGATTGCTCGAAAGAATTATCGACTCTGGAGGCAAAATCCATATCATCCCGGTTTGCAATTCAAACAGATACATTCTGTAGAACCGATTTTCTCTGTAAGAATAGGAAAAGGATGGCGTGCTCCGGGTTTGAAAGAGAATGATGATATTTTCTGGTTCTGGATCGGCTCTCATGCCGATTATGACAAATTAGTAAAGCAATTTTGATCGCCTGATATTTTGCTCTCATTGCTTCGGTCATTTCTCCATATAAAAATTCTGACACCTTTATTATATTGTAAATTCACCTGTCATATGATAAAATATAAGTAAATCAATTTTTAGAAGAGTTTTTTGACCTTATTAACGATAAAAAATTTTTTACAGTTCCAAGAAAGAAAAATTCAGATTGTCTTGCTACTTTAAAATTATTTGAAGATGATGTTATTGATGAGGTATTATCTCTAACATATAAAGATTATGTCAGTGGTCCACATAAAGATAATAATGGTATTGGTGATATATGGGTATTCGGTAAAGTTATATCCGGTCATTTAATATATATAAAACTTAAGATTGATTATGATAATGCTAAATGTATATCATTTCATCTGGCAGACTGGAATATGAAATTTCCATTAAGGTAAGAAGGTGAAATATGAAAGATAAAATAAGCTGCTGTATAGAATGTGGAAGTCATAATATTGAATATGTTACTAAACCTGAAATAGTAAAGGTTGTTGATGATGAAATTATGGTAGATGCTTCTTACTGGCTGTGTTATGATTGTAAATCGGAATTTAAAAATATGTTTGATGGTAATAGTTACCTCTTAAATGCTTATAACATTTACAGAAAAAAACACAATATGCTTATGCCGGAGGAAATTAAGGCTATAAGAGAGCAATACGGATTAACTCAGGAGGAATTAGCCAGTTTATTAGGCTGGGATAAGAAATCAATTGCAAGATATGAAAGAGGTTCTTTGCAGGATTCATCTCACGATAGAATGTTAAAATTACTTAAAGAACCTGTTGCCTTTTTAAGGTTGATAAATGATATTAATATGAAATTACTGAATAACATGAATATTGTTAAATCAGCCAGTAAATGCCGTGAGCTAATTAAAACTAAATATAGTCACAATGACTGTTATAAAGATATTCTTGAAACTGTTTAATTGACAGAAGGCCTCCTCACATCCGGTAATTGTAAAAAAAATCCTGTGAATCCTGCATCTCCCCACATCCCCGTTCAGACATATAAGGTATTTGCAGAGAAAATGAAAGTGTAAAATCCGGAAAAAGGAATTTATGACACTTTTCCCGATGAATACAGAGTAGAAGTAAGAGAGCATTGATACTTTCATTACGAGTGAATCTACCGGATCTTTTTCCACAACTTTTTATTATAGCTCTTCATAGATTCATCAATATTGTTATATAAAAGAAATTCTTATGATGAAATTCTGAATAAACCAGATTTTATTTTACACCTCCCAGTAATTACAGAAGATTGACTGAATGATACTATATATGATATTATAATAATATGCAGTCTAATAAATTATTGCAAAAAGCTATTAATAACCCTGATGGATTAAGGTTTGGTGAATTTCAAAATTTACTTGAATTTCATGGATTTATCTGTGCACGTATTAGAGGAAGTCACTTTACATATTGTTCGGACAAATATAAAAGAACTCTCCCTGTTCAGGATAATAACGGAAAAGCAAAAGGTTATCAAGTAAAACAATTTTTGTGGATACTGGAGGAAAATCATGTCATATAGTCTTTTTGATTATAATATAAAGGTTGTTTCAGATAAGAAAGATAATGATTATATTGCTTATATTGAAGAAATTCCTGAATGTTCAGCTTTTGGTAATACCCCTGAACAAGCTATTAAAGAATTAAAAATTGCTTATCAATTATGGCAAGAAACCTCAGAAGAAAAAGGGTATCCTATTCCTGAGCCGCTAAATTTAAAAGATTATAGTGGAAAATTTGTTCTGAGGCTTCCTAAATCATTACATAAACAATTAGCAGAAAAAGCTGTAAGTGAAAATATAAGTCTTAATCAATATGCTCTTTATTGTCTTACTCGTGGAATGAAAGTTTAATTTCTTTAAACATTTTTCGATGCTCTTCCGCATCCCAATTCCCCGGACGCTCTTGTAAAAGTAGCAGGATTGATAAAATATATTCAGGAAAGGGGTGAATATTATGACAAAAACATTACATGTCATATTTGATGGTAATGTTTTTAGACCGGAAGAACCAGTAGACCTGGAACCAAACAGTTATTATATTGTAACTATTGAATCTAAAACATCAGGAGATAAAAATCTCTGGGATGTTCTTGATAACATCACCGGCACCATTGAAGGCCCTGAAGACTGGTCAAAGGAACATAATCATTATCTATACGGTACCCCCAAAAAGGCATAATTATATGAACTACAGACGTTTTTTTCTTGATACTTCTTATGTACTGGCATTAATTAATCCACTTTATACTACCAACCGGAGAAACCTTCTATTGTAAAATTAGAAAAATATGTTAAAATATATTCAGAAATATAGTTTATGACGAGATACAGCAGACTATGAAACCATCTGTATTGAAGCAGCACCTGAAGGCGAGAGGTTTGATTGGAAATAATAAAATTTCTATTTTCAATCTTTCCGAAGAGGAACTTGTAAAGGATATAAAAAATGCCTGAACTGGTAATTTCAAATTCTACCGTTATAATAGCTCTATCTTCAATAAATCAAATTTATATTCTAAAAGAATTATATAATGAATAAAGAAAACAATCACAAAAAAATAAACATATTCGGCTCTTTAATAAGCGCCGTTTCCCTCTCTCAGGCTGTCTCTCTTGTTGAAGAAAAGCTCAAAGAAAAAAAATCTTCCTATATCTGCGTCTGCCCCGTATCATCCATAGTTACCGCCACTGAAGACAGAGAATTTCAGGATATAATAAACAATGCTTTCCTTGCAACTCCTGACGGAATGCCGGTGGTGTGGTATCTGAAATCAAAGGGAGCTAAAGATGTGACCAGAGTCTATGGCCCTGATTTGATGAGAGAGGTTTTCTATGTATCGGAAGTAAAAGGGTACAGACATTATTTCTACGGAGGAACAGATGAAATACTTTCGATATTAAAAGAAAATCTCTTGAAAAAATTCCCTTCCCTTCAGATATGCGGTATGTACTCTCCCCCCTTCCGGCCTCTTACGGAAAAAGAAGAAGAAGAGGTTATAGCCAATATAAAAAAATCCGAACCTCATATGGTATGGGTCGGCATCGGTTCTCCGAAACAGGAAAAATGGATGGCTCATGTTTCACCCTCTCTTGAGGGAATACTTATGGCAGGAGTGGGAGCGGCTTTTAATTTTTATGCCGGCTCTGTGAGACAGGCACCTCTCTGGATGCAGAGGAACGGACTGGAATGGATTTTCAGATTATGGTGCGAGCCGGGGAGATTGTGGAAGAGGTATCTCTACGGGAACAGCAAGTTTGTTTATATGGTTTTGAGGGAATGGTTTGTGAGGGCGTAAGGCGTGATGCGTGATGCGTGATGCGTGATGCATATCATCTAAAAACACAATCATTTTACATAGCTATTTTCATTTTTTCCATCCCACTCTCAGTAGAACATGATATAATAAAATAAAAGACTTAAATTATGGTAGAGGTGATTATATGCCTGTAGATAGTCTGGTAAATCTCAGAAATGATGTAATATTCAAAGTAGTTTTTGGATATGAAAAAAATGAAAAACTTCTTATTTCTCTATTAAATGCTATATTAAATCTTACAGGGGATGAAAAGATTGTTAAATTAACCTTTTTGAATGCCTTCAATATAAAAGAATATCTTAATGACAAATTAACAAGTCTTGATGTTAAAGTAGAAGATGGTACAGGAGTCAGATATAATGTTGAAATGCAACTCGCTCCTGATACATCATATATAAACCGTATAATTTATTATCATGATAAACTCTATACAAGCCAGCTAAAACAGGCTGAACCATATGATACATTATTACGAGCTATAAGCATATCAATCTTAAACTTTATTCTTTTTGAAAATGAAACTGATTTACATAATATTTACCGCTATTTAAATATAAAATCTAAAAATCAGTTAACAAATTTAAAAGAGCTCCATTTTATAGAACTTCCGAAATACACAGAAGATAAACCACGAAAGGATTTAACAAAATTCGAAAAATGGCTTCATGCCTTAAAATTCGGAGAAATTTATGCAGCAGATTTAAATAACATTCCTGAAGCCTTAAAAGAAGAGGAGGAGATTATGATGGCATTACAGGAAATGATAAGAGCTTCTAATGACGACATGATAAGAGAAATACTTGAAATGAGAGAAAGGGGACGTCACGAAGAAGCTACAAGAATATATAGAGCAGAGCAAAAAGGGATGGAAAAGGGTAAAATTGAACTGGCAAGAGAACTGTATGAAGACGGATATCCAATAGAAAAACTTGCAGCAAAGTTCAAGGTATCTGCAGAGAAAATGAAAGAACTATTAACCTGCAGTGACACATAACAATAATATGTATCAGTAATAGAAGTTCTGGAAAAATGATTATGGAGAAATTCTTCTTGAAGCAGGAGAAAAATGAAATTACTGAAAAAAACTTTTCTCAAATTAATTACCTCTCTTATTATCCTGCTGACCTTTATTACTATCATCCTTACAATTACAGCCGTATTCAATAATCTCTGGTGGGGATTTGAATATACTGCCAGCTTCAGGCACCAGTGCCTTTTCCTTCAGTTAATCTTACTCTGTCTTATACCGGCCCTGAAAGTAAAAAAGCAGATCCTTTATGTAATTCTCCCTTTTACCCTGATCAATCTGGTTCCTTTTCTATCATTCTATATACCGGCAGATAAATCAGGAGAGGGAAAAACCATTAAAATCCTGTCGGCAAATGTGCATACAACAAATGATAAATATAGCTTACTTGCTTCACTCATAAAAGATACAAATCCTTCTGTTATTGCCCTTTCGGAAACAGATGATAAATGGTTAGATAGTCTCAGATTTCTTGATAAAGATTATTATTCCGTAAAACATCCGGGGAAATACCTGCATGGCATGGCCCTTTACAGTAAATATCCTTTTAAATCAAAAGAAATAAAATATTATAAGTATCATAAAAAATTATCCGTTCCTATGATTTTTGCAGTTATAAACGTGGAAGGAAAGGATTTAAACATTATAAATATTCATCCTGTGGCGCCAAAGGATAGGAACTGTATTATTGCAAGGAACAGACATCTCCTTGCGGCTGCAGAGATGATAAGGAATGAAAAAATAAAGAATATCATAGTCACCGGCGATATGAATATTACCCCCTGGTCACGGACATTTTCAGAGTTTTTAAGAATATCGGGGCTTAAAGATTCTTCTGAAGGATTCGGACTTCAGGGGACATGGCCTGCCGGTAATCTTTTGTTATTAATATGTATAGATCATATTTTTACAGGTAAAAACCTTACAGTGATTGAACGATATACAGGGGACGATATTGGCTCCGATCATTATCCTGTAATAGCGGAGATTAGAATTTAA
>JBEHWO010000277.1:0-9341 GCA_040217695.1 Vulcanimicrobiota bacterium
TGTTTTTTAATATAGCAAAATGCAGTGACATGTTCGGCAAAATGATATATTTTGGTTCAGCTGCAGAATACGACAGACGGTACTGTATAAATAATATGGCTGAAGAGTATTTTGATACTCATATACCTGTAGATGATTACGGATTTGCCAAATATATTATGACAAAATATGCAGAAAAAGCTTTAAATATATATAACCTTCGCCTTTTTTCAGTATTTGGAAAATATGAGAACTGGGATATCAGGTTTATATCAAATGCTATCTGCAAGACACTCTTTAATTTATCTATTACAATAAAACAGAATGCTCTTTATCACTATCTATATATAAATGATCTCATACCTGTAATCGAGTATTTTATTCATCATACCCCTGAATATAAGGTTTACAACATAATTCCCGATGAAACTGCATCACTCTATACTCTGGCAGAAAAAATCAAAATAATATCAAAAAAAGATGTACCAATAAAAATTGCCAGAGAAGGAATGGGAAAAGTGTATACAGGAAATAACAGCCGTTTGAAAAAAGAAATGGCCCATATAAAATTTACTCCCCTGGATTGTTCTATAAAAGAACTTTATAACTGGTATTCGGATAATATAAATATGATTGATAAAAAACTTTTGCTTGTAGATAAATAATTTTAGATGAGAAAAAAATATGTTTTACACTATTAAAGCAATAGCTTTTGATCTTGACGGAACAATATATTACGGAAACAGACTCGTAGAAGGTGTTTTGGATTTATTTAATTTCCTGAAAGAAAAAAATATAAAAATCTTTTATTTTACAAATAACTCCAGAAAAAGCCGGAGAGAAATATATGAAAAACTCTTACACATGGGAATTGAATTAAAGCTTCAGGAAATATATAATTCTGCCTCTGCAACTGCTCTATACCTTGGGGAACACAATATAAAACATGTTTACTGTCTCGGTTCCGGCGGACTGGTTGAAGAATTAATAGCCCATCACATCAATATAAGTGATGACCCGGAAAAAGTACAGGCCCTGGTTATAGGACTTCATCATGATTTCGACTATGCAGGACTTGCAAAAGCTATAAATATAGTTATTAAAAGTAACTGCAAAATTATAGCATGTAACCGTGACAGAACTTACCCTGTAGAAGATAATAAATTAATGCCCGGATGCGGAGCCATTGTGGCTTCAGTGGAAGAAGCACTGAACAGAAAAATTGATTTTCTGGCAGGGAAACCCGGTACATATATGATTGAACTGCTGGCAAAAGACTGGAATTTACAGAAAAATGAAATAATGATTGTCGGAGATTCCGTAGAAACAGATATAGAAATGGCCCGAAGATACGGATGTCCGTCTGTATTGATTGCTCCAGAAAAATTTTTTAACTGTGCCCATACGACAGTATTAGAGAATATTTTATTGATAAAAGAATTTTTCAGATAAAAATGTTCATCAATAAGGAAAGACAATTAAATAACTCTCTCAAATATATTAAATCGTGACGCGTAACGCGTAACGCGTAATGCGAGGAAAGAGACAATTAATAAAATTCTATTCCAAAAGGTGTTTTAATATGAACTTTGTAAAAATGCATGGTCTCGGAAACGATTTTATAATTATGGACGGGAAAAATTTTTCCCATAATAATTCAATTTTTTCGATTAAAGCCTGTGACCGTCACAGAGGTATAGGGGCAGACGGTGTTATTTTCATCTTACCGTCCGAAACAGCATCCCTTAAGATGAGACTTTTTAATTCAGACGGCTCGGAAGGTGAAATGTGCGGTAACGGCATAAGATGCCTTGCAAAATATGCCTTCGAATCAGGCATGGTAAAAGAAAAAAATTTCGCCATAGAAACAGGCGCGGGGCTGATAGTGACGGAAATAATAGAAGAAAAAGGAACTATAACAGAAATCCTTGTCGACATGGGAGAACCTTCTTTCAGAGAAATTTTTCATGTTATAAATGTAGATGAAAAAATATTTAATTATACTTCAGTATTGACAGGAGTACCCCATGCAGTAATTTTCGAAATACCGGAAGACTGGGAAGAAAAAGGCAGGAAAATAGAAATCAATCCCATTTTCCCTGAAAAAACAAATGTAGATTTTGTCCATATCATAAATAAACATGAAGCTTCCGTTAAAGTCTGGGAAAGAGGTGCAGGGAAAACACTTGCATGCGGAACAGGTGCATGTGCAGTACTGGCAGCAGGGGTAAAACACAACATTCTTGACAGAAAAGCAAAAATCAACCTTCCGGGAGGCTCTCTTTTTATAGAGTGGGCAGAAAAAGACAACCACATATATATGACAGGACCGGCAGAAGAAATTTTCAGAGGAACATGTACCGAAAAAATACTCGGAGAATGTCTTATAAAAAAGAAATAATTTTGACTTTATAATATTTTTTATAATCTATTGCCAGCTTCATTTTTTTTTAGTATAATTAAAGATTATAAATTTTATTATAAGATTATTGTACGTTTTTATAAAAAAATCGGTCATCTATATTCGGGTTATGAGTATTTATTACTTATAACCCATTAAATATCTAAGCATATGAACGAAATTAACAGAATAATAAAATCTCTCGGCATAGTTTTCGGTGATATAGGAACAAGCCCTATATACACACTTACAGCAATTTTCCTCATCATACACCCTACGGAAAAAAATATAATGGGTGTTCTGTCACTTATTTTCTGGACTCTGACCATACTTGTTTCTCTGGAATATGCCTGGCTTGCCATGAGTCTCGGTAAAAAAGGTGAGGGAGGCACTATTGTTTTAAAAGAAATACTTGCAAGCAAACTTAAATCTACAAGGCAGATAGCTTTTATTACCTTCCTTACTTTTATCGGTGTATCGCTACTTATAGGTGACGGTGTAATTACACCTGCAATCAGTATACTGAGTGCAGTAGAAGGTATATTACTTATACCGAAATTCTCAAAAACTGCACAGTTAACTCTGATCATCATAGCTTCTGTAATTGCCATAAGTCTTTTTATAATTCAAAAAAGCGGTACGGAAAAGGTCGGAAAATCATTCGGTCCTCTTATGATAATCTGGTTCGGTTCCCTTGCAATATCCGGTATTATATCACTTATAGAATATCCCGGTATAATAAAATCAATAAATCCTTATTATGCAATACAGTTTTTCCTGCATAACGGACTGGAAGGCTTTTTTGTTCTTTCCGAGGTTATTCTCTGTGCCACAGGAGGAGAAGCTCTTTATGCAGATATGGGACATTTAGGCAGAAAACCTATTATCAATGCATGGTATTATTTTGTATTTCCGGCCCTCCTGCTTAATTACATGGGACAGGGAGCTTTTCTTATAAAACATCCTCATACCAAAATAGTTCTTTTCGGTATGTTATATAATGAGTCAACTTTATTATATATACCTTTTCTCGTTATGAGTATCGTTGCTACGGTTATAGCTTCCCAGGCTATGATCAGCGGTATGTTCTCCATTGTATACCAGGGTATAACAACTCATATTATGCCTCTTTTTAAAATAGATTATACTTCTGCCGAAATGAGTTCCCAGATTTATATAGGGTTCGTAAACTGGTTTTTACTTATCTGTGTGTTATTTATAATGTTTATCTTTAAAGAATCCAGTAAACTGGCTGCCGCATACGGACTTGCAGTTACCGGGACTATGAGCCTTACAGGCATTATGTTAACATGGATATTTTATTTAAAGAAAAACTATATGAAATCTTTTATTGCCCTTGTTATAACCTTTGTAGATTTTGCATTCTTCATATCAAATACCTATAAAATACCTCATGGAGGTTACTGGTCTATTATTATAGCCCTGCTGCCTCTGTGCATGATTTTAATATATACGCAGGGACAGAAAAAACTTTATTTATCACTTAAAGCCATACCTCTGGCTACATTTCTCGAAAAGTACAATGAAGCCTACAAAAATATGAATAAAATATCGGGGTCTGCCCTGTTCTTTGCAAGAGATATAAACAGAATGCCTCCCTATATAGCAAGAACTATGTTTATTCATAATATAATCTATGAAGATAATATTATTGTTTCAATGACACGACAGGAAGAACCTTTTGGCATAAGTTTTGATTTCAAAGAAAAAATCTCAGACGGTCTCAGGGTATTTGAAATAAGAACCGGATATATGGAAGTCATAGAAGTGGAAGAAATTCTGAAAAAAGCCGGTATAGAGGAAAAATCAATATTCTACGGACTTGAAGACATAAATACAGAAAATATTATATGGAAAATATTTGCAGCTATAAAAAGCCTGACCCCTTCTTTTGTACAGTTCTATAAACTTCCTCCCAATAAACTCCACGGAGTTATTACAAGGCTTGAAATATGACTGGAGGTATATCATGAAGACAAACTATGTAGAATTTTCAGATGGCTCGATTGTTACAGGCATAGAAGATCTGAAAGCAAAATTCATGAGACATAATAATGATATAGTTAAAATCATAGAAAACGGAGATTTAGAAGTATTTTTTCGCAACATAGCAGATAACATTGCCTCTATGAAAGAAGAAGGAACAAAGAGCCAGGACATAGCAGACGCCGTTGCCTTTATTCTGGGAGTCACTGCTGACAGACCTGAGACTCCTTCTGTTACCGGTAAAATTTCTTCGTCTTTACTTGATGAAGAAATAACAGGCGGAGAAAAAATCACAAAAGAAATATCTCTGAAAAATTTACTCCTCTCTGATAAAAAATCTATTACTTTTCCTGAAGATCAGTGGAATTTAGAGGAAACTATTACAATAAAAACAGAGAAAGAAATTACAGGAAATAAATCATTATTTAATATAAATGAGATTATTATAGATATACCGGCAGATAAAACAATAAATTTTGAACAGATAACCTTCAGGAAAATTAAAAAAAATGAAGCTATCATTAAGATATTGAACGGAACAGTCCTGTTTTCAGGAACCATATTTGATGGTGTCCGTATAGAAGCAGGAGGTAACAGCAGGGTAAATATCGGTAACTGTGACTTTTCTCATATAAATACTGCTATTTTCGGAAAAGAAAAATCACTGCTGAAATTAGAACATATTTCTTTTGACAGAGTAAATGAAAAAACAATTGTCATGTCAGATTATGCCAGCATAGAAAATCTGACTGATATTATAAAAACACACCCTTCTCTAAAAGCCTCACTCACAGGAAGCAATACATGCGGAAATAAATTACTTAAAGAAGGACTCATAGATTTTGCAACATTTATTAAATGCTGTAAACATATAATCATGTCAGGAGAATATATTATAAACAATACAATAGAAATAACAGGAGATACCTGTTCCCTGGAGGGAGACAATTTAATTGTAAAATCGAATGTAAAACAGGCCTTTCTGGTGAAAAATAACGGAACCCTTAAATGTAAAAATATAGTATTTAATTACATACATGAAGATACGGAAAAAATAGAAAAAAAACCGGAAGAAGCAGAAGACTCCAATGAAGAAAAAGAAAAAGAAGCAGGTTTCATCCATGTAAAATCAGGAAATCTGGAAATGAATAACTGTAAAATTATACGGCCTCATATTGCTATCTGCCTTGAAGAACACTCAAAAGCTGATATTAAACAATGTACTGTAATAAAAAGCATAAAAACCGGTGTGGATATAAAATCTTCTAAAGTGAAAATATCTGACTCCGTCCTTGAAGGTAACGGAAAAGGAGGGAAAAACTATCCTCAGATAGCTGTAGAAGACAAATCTGAACTTGAAATAAAAAACTCTACCATATGCAATTCTTCTGACAGTGATGCCATTTATTTCAGCGAATCCAGAGGGACAATACATAAGTGTTATATTAATAATAATAATAACGGTCTTGATATAAGAGAACATTCCGAGGTAAAGGTATTTGAAACTGAAATCAACGGAAACCGTGAAGAAGGTATTTATATTTATAATAACTCAAAAGGTGTTATAAAAAAATGCAGTGTCAGTAACAACAAAAGCAACGGATTTGATATCAGAGATAATTCTGATGCAGACATAAGCGATTCAAATATTAACGGCAATATAAGAGGGATTGATATAAAATCTTCCAGGTTACAGGCTTCTGATTGTATTATCAATGACAACGTAAAAGGTATATATATAGAAATAAACTCATGTGGAGATATTCAGAACTGTACCATAAAAAACAGCAAAATGAACGGCATTTACATAGATTCATCAAAGGTGAAAATCTCAGATTGCGAAATAAAAGAGAACGGAGAAAAAGGCGAAGATACATATCAGATATATATAGGGAAAAAATCCAGAGTTGATCTGATAACCAGTACTGTAGCAGATGCTTCCGATAAAGGAAACGATATTTATTCGGAATTTGAAACATCAAAACTGTTTCTGGAAGATAACAGTATAGAGGGAGAAATCAGGTACGGACATAAAAAGAACGGATGTTTTATCACAACTGCCACATGCCAGTCTCTCGGGAAACCGGACAACTGTTATGAGTTGAACAGTTTGAGAAAATTCCGTGACACATGGTTAAAAGAGCAAAAAGACGGAGAAAAACTCATCAGAGAATATTATACTGCAGCACCTCTTATAGTAACCGTTATAGATAGTCTGCCGCAAAAACATGAAATTTACAGAGACATATGGCATAATTATATCTCTCCATGTTTGAATTTAATAGAAAAAGAAAAATTTGAAGAAGCAAAACTCTTATATATAAAGCTTGTAGAAAAATACAAACTTTTTACTGATATTAGGAATGACAATTAAATAACTCTCTCAAATATATTAAATCGTAACGCGTAACGCGTAATGCGTAACGCGAGGAAAGAGACAATTAATAAAATTCTATTCATTTAAATTATCAATCTCACTCCTCCGAATTCCGATATATTATAGGGGAATCTTTCATGAGGGCACCCTATAAACATGTAGTTCTTCGGCACTTTGAGTTCTTCCGATAATTTCTCTATATATTCAGGCGTGAATTCTCCTTTGATTTTGACAAATTCTATATCCATCTGAGGATATAACTGATTGAGAAAATTAATATCACGGGATAACTGTTCAGGAATCTCTTCTTCCTTTTTATACAGGTGTATGATTTTTATATTATTGGTAGGTTCATTATGGAGCACATATAAAATAGCTGTATTTAAACTCGAAGAATTCTCTCCTCTTGTAAAAAATATTACTCTGTGACTGTTTATAGTTTCTATCTGTTCCAGAAGATTGTTCTTCATGTTCCCTGTCCATTCATTAATCTTCATTGTTATAGTCTCAAGTACGTAAAGTATGAGCCTGAAAATACTTAATCTGAGGAACATTATGGTTACCAGTATCATGGTGGGAATAAAATAAATCAAAAATACTATAATATTCTGTTCATCTATGACTACATTGCCTATAATACCCACTACTACGGCAAGAAAGGCCATTATCACTTCAGGATAGGATGCAATAACGTTTCTTTTAAGACCGGATCTGTATATCTTGAGGAGAATATTCCCCACTGCAAAAATGGCCATAACACTTAAAAAAGATATGGTGTAAACCCCTGCAAGGGTTATTACCTTTCCCTGTGTTATAAGTAAAATAGAAGAACAGAGCACAAAGAAACTCAAAATTATAATATGATTTGTCCCCCGTCTGTTTTCTTTCAGAAGAAATTGAGGCAAACACCTGTCAAGAGCCATTCTTTTACAGAGTCCCGTAACACCTACATAACTGGTAAGGACAGCACCTGAAAGAACCAGGACGGCATCTACCACTACAAATGTATGAAGTAAATATCCTCCTGTTTTATTTGCAATATCGGCAAGAAGATTGGCTTCATTCTCCGGGTTGGCTATAAACGACATTTCACATGTGCCGAGAGCAAGAAACGCAATAAGAGGATTGAAGATACTTACCAGTATCCACATATTTCTCAGGGTTTTTACAAAAACGCCTTTTTTCTGTTCTTCTATAAAATTTGCAGAACTTTCAAATCCGGAGATACCAAGTAAAGCCGATGAAAACCCGAAAAAGAGAGCAAAAAAAAGTTCTTTCCAGTGAACTATTATATTTGCAAACACATCGCTCACAGGGATAAACATATCGGTAAACCCTGTCTTCGGAATTACTATGTTATGTAAAATTATGGACGGATTCATTATTACATAATATCCTGCTATGATACAGAATATCAAAAGGGTAATTATATGGAATAGAAATATAATTAAAGCCACTATGGCAGATTCACCTATACCAATTATAGTCAGTAAGGCAAAAATCAAAAGCAATATAAAGGTGCTCAGTATAATATTAATCTCAGGGAAAGCAGGGTAACTGTCATGAAGTGAAGAAAGATAACACATACCGCTTGTTGCAGAAACCACACATGTAGCAATATATGATAATATGGTAAGACATGCTGCAATACTCGCCTTGTATTTGGATGTAGTATTTAAAAGACAGTTATAAGTTCCCCCGTTAAGAGGTAATGCTTCTCCTACCTCTGCGTAAATCTTCTTAAATAAATAGAGTATTCCAGAAATAAAGAGAAGAAGTACCGGAGAGAAACATCCGCCGAAACGCGTACATATTACTGAAACATAGAGACAGCTTGAAGCTATATCATTTCCGCAGATTGCCGTGGCAAACCACTCGGATAATTTATTATGTTTACTTTTTTCTTCCATAATATTACCTGATTGAGTATATCGTGACGCGTGACGCGTGACGCGAGGATTACTTTTACGTTGTTATGACATAAAGTAATATATATTCTATTTATATTTTAATAATCCTACTATAAGATAAAAAAGTGTACTTTATTACTTTCTATATTTAAAAACCATACTGATCCGGGCATGAACCTCCCGTCACGCTTTACGCGTTACGCGTCACGAGAGCATTATAGTTACTTTAACTGATAAAAAATGGCTCTTAAATAATTTCTGGAGGTAAATTTATCGGAAACTCCCAGGAGTGTTTCGGTAGAACCTATAAACAGATAACCACCGGGGTTCAAAACTTCGGCAATTCTATCGAAAAGTTTCTTCTTTGTATCAAGATCAAAATATATGGCTACATTCCGGCAGAATACTATATCAAATTTACCTATTACACGAAATGGTTCCAGGAGATTAATCTTCTGAAACTTCACCAGACTTCTTACCCTGTCTTTTATATGCCATGAACCGTTTTTATTTATAAAATATTTATCCCGAAAATTTCCGGGCAATCCACGGCCCAGTTCAAAATCTGAAAAATTCCCCACACTTGCTTTCCTGAGAATTTCATCCGATATATCAGTAGCAAAAATAGTTATATTCCATCTGGTATGTATATCAGGTAACATATCCA
>JBEHWO010000278.1:0-9322 GCA_040217695.1 Vulcanimicrobiota bacterium
CCTGATCCCGGACTTGTGGCAAATGTAAAAATAGGGACACTGAGCAAAGATACTGAAACTGCTCCGTCTGATACAAAATTCACCTGTGCATCCAAATTCTACAGTGATGCCATAAGAGGCGATGCAGATATGTCTTTTGGATATACCAAATCCATAAGGACCAGATTGCCTGAAGGAGAGATTAACAGAGCTACACTGAAGAAAATGTACCCCTTTGATAATGAACTCGTTAAAGTCAAAGCATCAGGTAAACAGATTCTTGATTTCCTCGAATATTTAAGAGGCGATAGATTCCTTGGTAAAGAACAGGCTCTTTCTTCCGGTATAACCTATAAATATGACACATCACAGCCGGAAGGGAAGAGGATTGTCTCTGTTACAGTTGGCGATAAAACCTATGACAGAGCTGAATTTGCCAATAGTTCCTTCTCTATATGTATGGACAGCATGCTTGCAGGCTCAAAGTTCAAAGGTGCCGAAAAACTTGAAGAACAGGGTTCTGCCTTTAAAATCATTGAGAATTATTTGAAAGAAAATTCTCCCTTACATATACCTCTTCTTCCCAGTCCCGGAACAGATGTAAATCCGAATCCTCCTTCCATTGCAACAGATAGCGCAAAAGAACTGGAGAGAAAGAAGAAGATTCTTCAACTCGGCCTCGGAAAGATAAAACCTGAAGAAGTGGGCGAATTCTCTTTAAGTAAAGTGAACACCTTTGTGAATGCACCTGAATTTTTTGCACAGGAAAAAGCCATGATAGGCAGGGCAAAGAATGCAGTGGGAGTCACAATGTATACCCTTACAAGGGATGATATGATAGAAGCCCTTACTTCAAAAGCAAAAGAAAAAGTGCCTGTAAGAACTGTTTTAGATCCTCATATTCATACGACACCTGATAAAATGCTTGAAAGAATGGAAGCCCAGAAAAAACTTCTCGATGGCGGAGTAAGATATGTGGAAGACCCCGGCGATCATATATTCTGCAATCACAGTAAAACTGTAAATGTAGACGGCAAAGAAGCTGCTGTGTCTAAAATAAATATGGCACCTTACTCTGACGAGTACCATGACTATGGTGTAACTATAGAAGGCGGAAAAGCAGTAAATGATGTAGAAAACTTCTTCAGTAACACATGGCATATGGCGGGCGGTAAACAGCTCAAGGCAAGCCCCAGAAACGATGATGTAGAAGGAGGCGTTCCCGTAAAGCTTGTAACCACCAATCCAGATGTGAAATCCTATAATACTCCTTATAATAATATTACAAGGAATTTTACTGAAACTGCCAAATCAGTAAAAGGACAGTATTTCTCACTTACATCCAAGCCTCTTGTAAACAGGCTGATAGAAATGAAGGAAAAAGATCCTGAAAAATCTGTAAAGATAATGCTCAATGAAGGTATTTTCCTTGAAAGTGCCCTTGCACAGCAGCTTGCACAACAGATGATGGATAAAGGCATAGAAGTGAAACTTTATAAAGATGCTCAGGGAAAATTACATACCCTTCATTCTGCAACTACCAGCTTTGACGGTAATGAAATGACACTCGGAAGTGCCAATACAACCTTCGGAGGATTATTCAGCAACAGAGAAGCAGATGTGAATGTAGTGGGAGTGGATACCATAAAACCATTCGAATCTCAGTTTGATGTTGACTGGGAAAGTAATTCCAGAGACATAACTCCTGAAGATCTGAAGCTTGCTTCTCAGGCAGAAGGTGACGATAAAGAAGAAGCAACAGTGAAAGCATACTATGATGTTCCCTTCTCAGAAGTATCGAAACATCTCGGTATAGAAGAAAAGAGACTTCATGGAGCTCTGAGCAAAATTTATGATATACTCGGTTATTCAGATTTCAATGACAAGAAATCTCTCGAAATAAGGCTTGCTGTTCAGAAACTTGCTTCCTATGCATATAAAGATAATAAGGAATTTGATAAAACAGTAGACAGGTTCTGCAAGATTTTAACCGTAGAAACTGCAGATATGGCAAATCCTGAAAAAGAGACTACTATGGTAAATAAACTTATAAATGATGCCAGAGAAGCCCTTGGCAGCTATATAGTTCTTAATAATATAGTCATCAATGATCCAGAGGCAAATATTGACGATCTTACAGATAAATTTGTTGCTATGTTCAAGGAAATGAGCAAACCGGGCGGAGAAGTAAATAATACTATGGATGTAAGATCCAGATTTGCAGATAAGTACGGAATTGAATAAGGACTGAGATTTACAGGGGCACGGCATAAGTCGTGCCCCTCATTATTATTAGTCCCGGGGGAGTAAGAATGTTTAAAAATTTAAAAATACTTTATTCGACAAATCTCAGAGGTAATCTGGAACTGGCGGCAAAGTTAGGAACTCTTATAAAAGAGGCGAAAGTGAAATATGAGCCATGTATAGTATTAAATGCAGGTAATACATCATGGGGAACAGAAGAATGTAATTATTTTAACGGAGAACCAATGTGGAAAGCAATAAAACTGAACGGTTATGATGCAGTTTCTCCGGGGCCAGAAGATTTTTTACATACATGGAAGAATTTGAAGAAATTATTACCATCCCTGGGAGTGCCAGGTACTCTGTGTAATCTCTACAGCATGGAAGAAGATGAAAGAGTAAAAGAAATACCGCCATATATAATAATAAATAAATATGCAGGTATGAAGGTAGGCATTACAGGGGTAATAGATAATCAGATAGAATTTGAAATGGAAAATACGGTGTTTCTGGAACATCCCGATAATTCAGCCATGTGGGCCGTGAAAAAACTTAAAGAAGAAGGGTGCGGCTTTATAATATTAATGGCCTCTATGAGCCTGGAACGTTGTATGGAAATGGCTCAGAATGTAGAAGGCCTTGATTTGATTATATGCAGTGATTATAATCAGGATGAGGTGGGAGAGTTATTTACCTTCAGCAACTGTCTTATTTCCTGTGAAAATACAAAGGGAAGTAAACTTGCTGTGATTGAAATAGATAAAATGTAGTTTGTGTGAAAATAGTGAAACGTATATTCTCTTGAAAAACTGTTTTCATCTCAGAAAGGGTTATTATTATGAAGATAAATACATTGCAACATGATATAAACATACCACCTTCAGCACCTGTTAAAAAAGATGCAGGAGATATTTCGGTAAAAGATTCCGTAGATCTCTATTCAGGAAAAAATCAAACAGATATTCAGCAATTGAATTTACAGCAATTTGTTAAAGATAATGTAAAATCTCAACTGGTCAATCTGAAATTCATACATATAAATGATTTTCATGGTTACAGTGATGAATTCAGAGTGCCTCAGGACGAAGGAATAACAGGAGGCATAAACAGGGTAGCCTCTGAGATAAAAAAACTCAGAAATGAAAATCCTTATGGAGCAATAACTCTTGACGGCGGAGATATTTATGAAGGAGGCATGTATACCAAGTTTTCTCAGGGTGAGATTGTAAGTAGCTTCTATAAACATATGAAATTTGATGCAGGTGTTATAGGTAATCATGATATGTCCTGGGGGCTTGAAGCTTATGCAAAGATAGCCAATGGATGCGGTCATGATTTTCTCGGTGCAAATGTGACAGACAATTCACCTGAAAAACATCTGAGCTTTTTAAAACCTTATAAAGTCATAGAAAAACAGGGAGTAAAGATAGGTATTATCGGACTTACTACCTTTATGACTTCCGTAGGGCCTCCGGGACGTAAAATTGTAGATATAGAAAAACCGGAAGTAACAGCAGAAAAATATATTAAAGAGTTGAAAGAAAAAGAGCATGTTGATATGGTAGTTGTACTGTCCCATATGGGAAGTGATAATGATGCGGCACTGGCAGAAAAAGTGAAAGGTATAGATATAATTGTAGGCGCACACTGTCATACTGCCCTCAAGGAACCCAGAAAGGCAGGAAATACCATTCTTGTTCAGGCAGGTCATGGAGGGCAGTATGTTGGCAATTTAGATATCGTATTTGATAAAGATAATAAAAAAATTGCCTGTTATGAAGGTAAACTCATTCCTGTGACAGGTGATATAAAACCTGATCCTGAAGTGACGAAGTTAACTGCTCCGTATGTAGAGAAATATAAATCTATAAACAGACAGGTTCTGGGAAAAACCGATATGGAGCTTCCTTACAGCATGACTAACAGAACTGCTCTTTCCAGCTTTTTTATAGATGCTCAGAAGATGGATTCAGACCTTTCTGCTTCGTCACTGTTCTGTATAAGAAAAGGGATTAATAAAGGTGATATAACGTATGGCGATCTTTTTAATATGTATCCATTTGATAATGAATTATTACAGGTAAAAACTAAAGGAGAAAGTGTAATCAGTTATCTTGAAAGCGGTCTCAGATTTTACACTCCCGGAAAGGATAATTCTTCTATGATTTCGGGATTGACCTATGATTTTAATCCTGACCTTGTAGGAGGGCATCGTATAACCTCTGTAACCTTCAAAGGACGTAAATATACAAGGGAAGAATTTGCCCGGCTGAATGTAACTGTCAACATGGATAATTATACCTACGGAAAAGCATGTTTCAGGAGAGGAACAGTAGAGAAAAGTTATGGACCTGTTTTTGACGTATTGAAAGATTATTTAAAGAACAGCGGTACACTGAACAATCTGTCCGATAAACCGGAATGTAACGTAGTTTCCGATATACCTGATAAGGATTTGATAGCAAATATGAAAGCAGGTGAACTTACAGGAGAACTTAAGTATAAACCCAATGTCTTTTGTCCTGCCTTAAAGTTCTACGGAGATGCCATAAAGGGTAAATCTCATATGGCTTTAGGTTTCAGTAATTCTATAAGAGCCGGCTTACCTGCAGGAGAAGTTCTTCAGGGGTCATTGAAACGAATGTATCCCTTTGATAATAAACTTTACACTGTGAACATGCCGGGAAATAAAATACTTTCTTTCCTGGAAAATTCACTTATTGATAGATATAAAGGTATTGAAAATATCATATCTCCCGGTATAAAGTATGAATATGATTCTTCTCTGCCGGAAGGGGAGAGAATAACATCTATTACTCTGGGAGACAGAACCTTTTCTCCTGCAGAATTTTTACGGACAGAATTTAATGTGTCAATAGACAGTTATCTTTATAATTCGAGGCTATTAAAAGGATGTAAGATAATAGAACATAGAGGAACTGTATTTGAAGCACTGGGAGATTATCTTGAAAGCAATCCTTCTATTGCTTCGGGAGAATTGACTCCTTCAGGTATAGATATAAATCCTGATACAACTCAGACAGGTGTAAGTCATGCAGAAAAAGAAAAAGTAAGAAAAAGAAGGCTTCGCGAACTTTTACGAACCCAGTATCCCGGATACTGTGATGACGCCTTTTTGCAGAAACTTTAGATAGGTGACGCGTCACGCGTTACGCGTCACGAATTTAATGATGCCCCTTTTTGCTGTCAGGCATGGCTGCCCATATCCTTATTGCAAGAATAAGACCTGTTATAGAAAAAGGTATTAAAAATAAAGGCCAGTAATGCCAGTTTTTTGTTGTAAGATAACCGAGAGCAGTGCTCTGAAGGGCTGTTCCGAGATATACAAAACCATCAACAAGACCTACTGCTGTGGCCGCTGCTTTCCTTCCTCCGAAATCTGCCGTCGCTGTTCCAGAGAGAATGCCATGAACACCTATGACACACAGAGATATGAGTACAACTGTTATACCCAGAGCGAATTGATTTGTTGTAAGAACAAAATTCATGACAATTATTCCGAGAAGCATAATAATGTACATAAATACGGCAGATGGCCCTCTCCTGGACTGAAATAATTTATCAGATATAAAACCTGCGGTGAAACCTCCGAAAATACCTGCAAAACAGAGCAGCAATCCCCAGTTGTCTATGAAGAATTTTGCTCCTTCATATAAGTGTGCATCAGGCCCTTTTTCCATCTGGTTGATAAATATATGGTACCAGTGCATGATACCGTTTCTGAGTATTCCGGAACAGAATTCTATAAAGGCTATAGTCAGAACAGTAGGGTTTGTAAGGAGTTTTTTAAATAATTGCTTTGTGGTGAATTGTTTATCCATTTCTCCCGATGATGCGTCACCTGTATCGAAATCTTCAAAACCTGCCTGCCCCGGACTGTCTTTTACTATGAATAGATCCATAATAAAAAATATAAATAAAATGCCTGATGGTATAAAAAATACAAACCATGTAGGATCCATTGTAGCATTTTGAGATAACATGAGAGGTCTCATTATATTTTCAAGAACACCGAGAGGTTCTTCCGGTTTTAATTTCGTAGCTCTCACTATAGTATCTCCCCAGTCGAAAGCAAAATAGAGACCGAGAGAAATAAGTGTTCCGAAAATACCTCCTACAATACCTCTTTCTTTTACATGAAACCAGAAAGAATTGACTTTAACTACTGCTACTGCGCCGTAACTCTGAAAATACATATTCAGTGCATATAAAATACTGAATATAACCGTAAGGTTATGACTGTCTATTTTGCCGTTCAATACCATATAGGTAACAATTCCCATAATGAAATTCATTACGGAAGCACCGAGAGAAGCTATAAGTATTGCCTTTCTGCCTCCTATTTTATCTGTAAGAGGTCCGTTTATGAGAAAAGCAAAACCGTATACCAGAGCACCTACTCCGAAGATTGTACCGAACTGTTCATTTGACATTAAAGATCCGAGAGCACTCTTTGAAACAGTCAGATTATATCTACCCATATATAGAAATGCATAGGTCAGTCCGAGAGGGAACCAGTTCAGGAAACATCTCATTCGGTAACCTCTGGAATGACCGACAGGATTATTCATAAAATAAATCAGAACAGATACTCCTATGATACATATCATAATGAGATTTGTAACCAGTGAGTTCATAAAAAATAAAACCAACCTTTCAATTAAATAGTGGTATAATTAAATTTATTCAATAAAATTATTTCTTTTTACTGAGAAGTGCCGGAATTGTCAGGAACAAAATAGCCAGAACAATCAGACCTGCCCCTATCATTTCAGATGTTTCAGGTGTTCTGTCATGGAAGAAATACATCAATGTGTATGAAGCAAGTACTCCTGCCAGAACACTTGAACAACGGTTAACAGGGACACAGTAAGTATTTTCCCTTTTGTCAAGCAATATGAGTCCGCCGAAAAATCCGGTTCCCGAAGAAAGGAGACCAAGTATAAGTCCGTGGAATACGTAGGGGCTGAATATTAAATGGGTAAATCCCATTTGAACTTCATGCATACCTTTTCCGTAATCTATAAAAGCAATAATAATAAGCATAATTAACATAAAGGGGCTTGCAACCAGTTGCTCCTCGACAAAATATTTTGTATTTGCATTTTCCACATCAGATTTTGCTATTTTACTCATAAATCTGAGACGGACAAAATAGCCGAAGAGGTAAATTCCAACATTAAGAGCACAGGCAGCGGTAATATTGTATCCTCCCTTGTTGGAAAATGCTACCAGTAAAGAGAGAAAACTTAAAGCCAGACCTACCAGGGAATACCATTTTGGTATTCTTTTGCTCATAAAATCAACGATAGGTGCTAAAATCAATACGCCGCCTCTCATTAATAACATAATAAACACGATGGATACACCTGAAAAGGTATAGGCAAGGGTAGTAGTGGCTATTATAAGACCGCTGCATATACCTGACATAAAGGTCCATCTGTTGGGACAGAGTATTTCTATGCCGAAAACCTTTCTTCTGCCTGCATATTGCCACCAGCCTTCTACGGTAAGGAAAAATAGCATACCGAGAACAGCGCCTATCGCTGAAATAGGAAGTAATTCAAAACTTGGAATTCCTTCTTTCATTCCAGGGAAAAGCCCTTTTGACAGTGCTTTTGTAAGAGCACTGTAAGGCCAGTAACATATAAAATAACCGAAAGCACATCCCCATATGCCAAGAGCAGTAAATGAAAAGATTTTCTTTGTAGCCACTGTAATACCTCTTCTCTTTATTAATCGTGACGCGTGACGCGCGGATAGTTTTCAATTTGAGTTAAGCTTATATATTATAACCTATTATATATTAGACACTTATAGCATAAATCCTTTAATTTGGTGTATTAATATTGTATATTATAGTGTATTTTCTTGACTCTGGCTATTTTATGTATTGTGGTGAGCATAAATAACACATAACTGCTCTTGTGACGCGTAACGCGTAACACGTGACGGGAGGGAAACGTGTATTATATGTTTATGCTCAAGGTCAGTAGTATTTAAATCAAAGTCTTATAAAAAGCTATTTAATCAAGTTGAAGCAGGTTTTGGGGTTTCTTAACCCGGCACCTTTAACCTCAAAAAAAGGAAAAATTCATAATTTATAGAATATTAACAGCAAGTTTTACGCGTCACGCGTCACGCGTCACGCGTCACGACATAATACGCGTTGCGAAGGTGAACATAATGTCTATATTTAAACCTAAAGATGATCTTTTCTTTGATTTATTCGATACTCAGGCAAAGTTAAATGTTGAAGCCACAGGTGTGATGAAAGAATTACTTGAGAATTTCCCTGATTTAAAAAGAGTGGATACTCTGAAGGAAATAGGGGATAAGGGGAATCAGCTCAGGGCAGATGTTGCAGAGGCCCTTGAAAAGTCTTTTGTAACTCCTTTTGATCCCGAAGATATTCATTCCATAAGTATTTATCTGGACAAGGTTCTGGGCCGTCTTTATTCTGCAGCTTTACGTATGAAACTTTATAAGGTTGAACTTACAGGGCCGTTTAAAGATTATAATCTTCAGCTGGTAGATGTTATGCTTGCTTCTACCGAAGAAATAACTCAGGGGATAAAATTATTAAGAAATAAAGGCAATGCTCTCGACTTTGTTCATAAAGTAAAGACACTGGAACAGGAAGGTGATATTATACAGAGAGAAGCCACTGCCTCTCTGTTCGATGGTTCTGTAGGCGCTGTGGAAATTATAAAATGGAAAGAAATATATGAACAGATGGAAGCTGTTATAGATCTGTGTGAAGATATATCACTCCTTATAGATAATGTTATAATAAAACATGCCTAGTTTTTATAACGGTTAATATTCCGCCGGTTATAGTCGTTACGCGTAACGCGTCACGCGTAACGCGTCACGCGTAACGGGAGGAGATTAATTATTCTAACAATTTGCCGGAGTTGTTTTTCTTGCGGTACTTAGAGGCTATCCGAAAAGTAATATTTATTTTTACACCCTTCCAGGGGTGAGGCTCTGGAGAAAAAGATATACCGTATTAACAGTGAGTGGTAAATTAAATAAATGTAATATCGTAGCAGTTTGTAAGAACAGGTTATTTTGC
>JBEHWO010000279.1:0-9318 GCA_040217695.1 Vulcanimicrobiota bacterium
TTTACTCCGTCTTCATCGACTCCCATAGCAGATTATATTCCTACATTCAATGCAGATCCATCGGCAGAGGCAAAAATACAGCTTACCGGTTCTGAATTCACAGTAACCTTCGGCACTTCATACGGCACAAAATATCAATCAGTAAACAACCTATTCGGTACAACTGCAAAAGGAGAGGTTCCTCCTTATACTGCAGAGATTATATCCATAGGGAAATGCGGGAAAGATAAAAAAGTAGTAAAAGCCTATTTAACCCGTTCAGATTTCTATCCATATGCAATAAATTCCGAATCTTCTATTGTATTTGTGGAAGGTAAATACAATATAAAAGGAGACACGTCAACAGGCATCCAGGGAGACATATATTCCTCATGGGCAGGAGATGAAAATGATAAATTCAGTATACAGTTATATCCCGGGGTAAAAAAAATATCCTGTAACGGAGGAATAATACTCGGTAAAGGGCCATTGAATATTACTGACAGTCAGCTTGATAATACTAAATACAAGGCAAAATGTATTCCAGAACTATATCTCAGTAAAATTGATGTGTCGGCTATTCTGAACAATGCGTCAACTTTTCAGTATGGAAATCGTGCAACTATCACTCCCGGAATGGTAATAATAAAGGAAAATCCACCTCTGAGACCAAATCCACCTCCAAGGCCCGGAGAAACAGATATAGATGCCCTTCTCGCTCAGTTAGAACAGAGACTGATTGCAGAAGCGGCGGCCCAGAGCGTTACCAATGGCCCTTCCATTCAAGTAGAGGGTTCTGAAGATATTAAAGCATCGAGTGCTCCTGAATACAGTAATTTTATAATAGAGGATGCCGGATCAACCGGTTTCAAAAATATAGCATCTTTTGATCCCAATCAGGTAACAAACCAGTCATCGAGAGGTATTATCAAATTGAAATCAGATATTCTCATAGATAGTTCCGGAGGTACTTTAGACAGACAGGAATATTTATACGATTCAACCTTCAAGACAAAAGCCTCCAACCCTGGCAGTAATAATATCTTCAGAATTTTCAGGGATGGTTCTTCAGATCTCTTTAAAACATATCAATATGTATATACCTATACCTATAGTATGCAGCTTACCTATACTCCTCCTCAGGATATTCCCATATATTCTACCGATCCCAATGGAAATACCTATATATCAGGCTATACCCATATAGATGCTACAAGTATGGCAACTCACTCTTCAGTATGTGACGCAGGTACAGAAAGCCCCTACAATCAGCAGATAAATTATATAAAACTGGATCTTAACGGTCATAATATATATTCCCGCTCTCATTTAATCCTGGGTGTTGAACTGATAGGTAAAGGAAGAATAATATCAGACGGAAAAATAGCCTGTCTTTTCGGGGAAAACAGTGATCAGATAACCTGTATAAGCAATGACGATCTTCATGTTGAAATGTCCAATAATTTTGTAGAATCAAGTAATAAAGGTTTTTACTATGCAGGAGATGATCTGAATATAAGGCCTATGACTACGGACAGTCTTCTTGCAACAGGAGTATCAGGAAATCCTTCCGGCACAAGAGAAGTCATGCATTATCCTCCGGGATACAGACTCAGTGAAAGTGATGAAATAATCATAGGTAATTACGACAGCAGTATACAGGATTATAAAGGTAACGGTATAAAAGCAGACAGCAAGTCCTATAACGGTTATATAACAGTATCAGGTTGGGATCCTTCCGGCAATTCAAAGCAGGTGCAGTTTCATTACAATAAAAGCCAGCAGATAATAATTCCTGAAGGAGCAAAAATTCTCATATCTTCTACAGGTACGGAAAACCCGAAAATAATAGATGAAAACGACATGGATATTACTTCCTCCGTAAGTATATCTCAATCAATATTAAGCTCTTTTGCATCATTTATACAGAATGAATTCAGCAGAACCGATATACGTTATTATAAAGCCACCTTAAATTCAACAGCAGTAGCTTTAAATAACACGTCCAGCACCTTTGGGAGCAATTATCAGAATATAAGTACCATAGACACAGGTTCTCAGGAAGGTGAAATATATTTAATTCAAAACAGCAATTACATGGAAGATATTCTGAATATTGAAAGAACCAATTTTAAGGTTCGAAAGGTTTCATGTATAGAAATGGAATAATTTAACTCCAAAGTCTTTCCCTTATACTATGATGGGGATACGGAATTACAACACTTTCGGCTATCATATCTTCCTGAGTTGCATTCTCCAGAGCTGCTTTTACTGCAGACTGAACTGCTCCCACATCACCTGTAAGGAAGACAAAAGCTTTTCCGCCTAAACCGCGGGCAATTCTTATTTCTATTAATTTTACCGTAGCTGCCTTTACCGCCGCATCTGCCGATGTTATGGCAGACACTATGGAATAGGCTTCAATAACTCCCAGTGACTGTATCTCAGGAACATCCACAGCAGCCGACATGGCAGGAATTACTTCACTGTGAATATTTGGAATAACAGTGCTGTTTATCCAGAAACGGCCTGCCATCTCACGTCCCGCTTTAACCGAAGTTTCCACAGCTCCCACATCACCTGAGATAATAATCACATATTTTCCCGGGCACAGAGGTGCAGAAACAACCATATTCACTGTTGCTGCCTTCATCATGGCATCCCATACGTTAATTCCTCTTGCCACACTGTTTAATTCTATAATTCCTACTGCATTATTCATTGTTAGCTTTCAGCTTTCAATCGTGACGCGTGACGCGTGACTCGTGACGCGTGGCAGGTAATACCTGATCCTTATCGAAAAGCTACCTTTCCTGTATAATAATCGAATTTTTTGTAATTTCCGTAATGAAACCCGATATACTTGCATGATAGCGGGCTCCGATAGAACCTTCCGGAATTTCGGCAATCACGTCTCCCCTGCTGACTTTATCTCCTGTCTTCACCACAGGGAGCGAAGGGGCTCCTATATGCTGTTTTAACAGTATGATAACCTTTGAAGGAGCATAAGTTAAATCAGAGAAAGGAGCGTCATGGTCAAGTCTTAACAGATCCAGTTGAGATAATATTCTCTTTACCGGCAACTTGTGTTCTTCCCTGAGATTATTCGGTAAAAGATCTTTATTTCTGTGAGGATTTTTTATGCCATGTCCGAACATATCTTTTTTCAGTTCCATAAAAACTTTTTTAGGTGACAGTCCCATAAAACATGCTATTTCACAGACAGAACATTCGACACATAAAAAAGCCTGTGTATGATCTTTAACGGGCATACCTAAAAATATACTCTTCATAACCTTATGAGGTTTAAGACAGTGGCCGAGCATATGTCTCGGACACATATCAGTACAGACCCTGCAGGAACAGCACACTTCAGCGGCAAGTCTTTTTACGGTTCTCTGTTTTTCCGACATATGAAGGGCAAGTTTATGGTCAGACGAAAGAACTATAAGGCCGCTCGTAGTTTTAGTAACAGGAGTGTCAATATCTTCTGTGAGCTTTCCCATCATAGGCCCACCGGCCACTACAACAAACTCTTTCACAGAAGCTCCTCCTGCAAGCTCTATGGCCTCCCTTATGGAAGTTCCTAGAGGAATAGTAACTGTAACAGGTTTTCGGACCTGTCCCGTAACAGTAAGAGGCCTGTCCGTTACAGGCAATCCTTTCAAGGAATCTGCCACATTCAGGAGGGTATTTACATTATTTACAACCACTCCGACCTCAAGAGGGATACCGCCTTCAGGAACTATTCTTCCCGTAACATCATAAACCAGCACATGTTCATCACCGGCAGGATAATAGTTTTTCAGCAGATGAACTGTTATGGGAACAGAAAAACTGCCGGTTTTCAGTGCATTTTCGATCGAGGAAATAGCTTTTTTATATTTTCCTTTAATCCCTACAATGCCTCTCGAAGCACCTGTAGCAATACATGCGAGTTCAAGTCCTTTGAGGAGTTTTTCCGGTTCTCTGGCAGCCAGTTGCTGGTCAACCCTGAGAAGGGGTTCGCATTCTGCGGCGTTAACTATTACAGAATCAACCTGTGCATTATATTTTACATAGGTCGGGAAACCTGCCCCTCCGGCTCCGACAATACCTGCTTCTCTTACTGATTTTTTTATTTCTTCGGGAGTATACAAAAGATCTCACCTTTAAGAAGTGAACAGTGAATAGTGAGTAGTGAATAGAAAGAATATACCTTTTCACTTTTCACTTTTCACTTTTCACCATTATATAATTCTGAAATAATCTACCAGAGTGCACCTTCTCTGTCTTGTAAATGTTCTTGCAGAAGTGAGTCCTTCTCCTGTAGGAGAGGCTATTGTAAAGGTGGTATGTCCTTCGCCTCCCATACCGAGTCCTGCATAGGTAGGGGCATTTTTCACAAAGATTGTCGTATTTACAACTGATGCCATAAGGCTCAGGTGTTCCACATCTCTGGAATGCATTGCAGATGTATGATAAAAACCATGTTCTGCCTTTATTGACCACGAAAGGGCATCATCAAAAGAATCAAATCTGGAAAAAGGAATTACAGGCATAAGCTGTTCCATCATTACAAGAGGATGAGACGGCGGAACTTCTGCAATTAAAATTTTTGTATCTTCAGGTACTCTGAGGCCGATAGAGTTTGCTATTACGGAAGCATTTCTTCCTACAAATTTTCTGTTCGGCATAGGGAAACCGTGGTGGTCTTTCCCTGAAACTATCTGTTCCATAAGTTTCTCTAAATCTCTGGAACTCAGTTCATAGGCTCCCTGACGGCACATTTCCGATTTTAAATGATCGGCTATCTTTTTCAGGGCAAAAATCTCTTTTTCGGCAATACATACAATATTATTATCAAGGCCTGCCCCGAGAATTATATCTCTTGCCGCAGCCGGTATATCTGCAGATTCATCTACCAGTACGGGAGGGTTACCGGGCCCTGCCGCTATAACCTTTTTCCCCGATTTCATGGCAAGGTCGACCACTGCCGGGCCACCTGTCACAACAAGAAGTCTTACTTTCGGATGTTTCATAAGAGTCTGGCTCGCTTCTATGGAAGGTTCACTCACAGTTGTAACGAGATCTACAGGGCCTCCTGCAGACTGTATGGCACCGTTCAGGAGTTCCACGGTTTTCTGGCTCACACCTTTTGCGGCGGGATGGGGGCCGAATACGACGGAATTACCTGCAGAAATCATACTTATACTGTTATTTATTATAGTTTCTGTTGAATTGGTAGAAGGTGTTATACTGCCTATAAGTCCGTAAGGAGCCATTTCCACAAGAGCCAGCCCCCTGTCTCCTGTATAGGCAGTAGAAGAAAGATCTTCCACACCGGGAGTCTTATCTATGGCAAGGAGGTTTTTATTTATCTTATGGTCCACCCTTCCCATACCCGTTTCAGCGACGGCTGCTTCTGCCATGAATTTAACATGGGTTCTCATGACTCTTCTTATCTGTTCAATGATTTCTTTTCTTTTCATCACACCGAGTTTAACAAGTTCTTTCTGGGCATTATAGGCTGCATCTATGGCATTATCCATATTATCATATATACCTGTTCCCGTATGTTTATTGCCAGAGCTTACCACTTTACTATCAGTAAGCTTTTTCAGAACTTCTTCAATTATGAAATTTACTTCTTTAGGATCAAGTTTCATAATAATATTAGCTCCTCTCATTGTTATACGAATCGTGACGCGTGACGCGTGACGCGTGACGCGAGAACTGCCAGTATAAAATTTACAGTTTAAATTTTTAGAGAAAGGTAAGAGTTAAAAATTGCAAATCCTTACTCTATAAATAATCCTTTAAAAGTCTAAACTCTAAACTTTATTTCTATATTTTTTTCTTTTGCAATATCTCTTGCCAGAGGGGTTATTATAGAATTACCGGATAATTCCATAACATTTTTTCCAGTCATGGCGAAGGAAAGAATATCTTCTTTCGTAACAACCTCTTTCCCTTTTCTCTCCTCCGGTACAGATATTTTCTCTGACACTGTGAACTCACTTTCTACCGATGTTCTGAGAGACGAAAGATTTATAAAATTAATTCCCCACGAAGCAAGTATTTTGCCATTACTTCTGATAAGGTCATAAAAAGCAGAAGGGCCTTCGGACAGGCCTGCGGATTTCCTCAACTGACATTCAGGGCAAAATCCGTCTCTTACAATTACAATCTTTATCCCTCTTTGCAGTGCTTCCAGAACAATCCATTCTACAGTCATATGAGGTGTAATATTTGCGACACGGCTGAGATTATACGGAGAAAACAGAGGTACAAGAACAAGTTTTACGCCTTCAAACATTTCGGATGAGACTCTATTTACCTGATTACACATATAAAATTCGACAGAATTTTTGTCAAACTGTTTTTCTGCCATATCCATATCTTTTCCGTCTGCCACAAGAACCGTTTTGAAACCATGACAGGAAGAGAGTTCCCGCACCTCTGCACAGGTTTTTTCCCATGTTACCGGTTCATAAGACAGAGGTACAAGAACAGACGGCGAAGAAGATGATTTTTCATTTTTTTCCTCAAGACGTCTCAGTACTTCCTTTGTAATTTCTTCTATTAAACTATTTAAATAATCTGAATCCATAATTATTCAATAAAATTCGCGACGCGTCACGCGTTACGCGTCACGCGTCACGATCCTTTATTATAAATTGGCTTTCTTCTTCTTTTCACCTTCACCTTCAGCCGGTGCATCACCTCTATATTTAATAGGGAGAACATCATCAAGATCCGGATGAGGTCTTGGAATAACATGAACAGATACCAGTTCTCCAACCTTTCTTGCTGCTGCAGCTCCTGCGTCTGTAGCTGCTCTTACCGCAGCCACATCACCTCTTACCAGAGCAGTAACAAAACCGCCTCCTATTTTTTCATAGGCTACAAGTTTCACATTGGCAGCTTTTACCATAGCATCAGATGCCTCTATCATGGCAACAAGTCCTTTAGTTTCAATCATTCCGAGTGCTTCTAAATTCAGGGTAGTCACCCCCTTTCATAAAACAAGCTTTTAGCTCTTAGCTTTTAGCTTTAAAATTAAAACCTTTATATTTCTTTAAATCAAATTAAATTCAGCTAATAACTAACAGCTAATAGCTAAATTAATATCTCTACCAGATCACCGTTTTTTATAAAACCTGCATTTGCTTCATCAATATCTATATGCATTTCCAGGCTGTACTGACTGTTGACCCTTACGAGAACCCTGTCAAAAATAATCCCTCTGTCACCGGAAGTTTTTACCTTTACATACTGTTTATCGGAAAGGCCAAATTTCGCGGCATCATCAGGGGTCATATGTATATGTCGCCATGCACATATTACTCCTTCTTTAATCGTAACAGAGCCTTTCGGACCCACAATGGAAATACCGGGACTTCCGGCAGTATCTCCGGAATCTCTCACAGGAGGTTTTAATCCCAGTTCAAAACCGTCTGTCATGGAAATCTCTACCTGTGTTTTTGACCTTTCAGGCCCAAGAATTCTCACCTTTGTTTTAACTCCTGCAGGGCCCGCGAGAGTTACCATATCTTCTGCGGCATACTGTCCGGGCTGTGACAGATCTTTAAATTTTTTCAGTTGATACCCTTCACCGAATAAAATATCGAGATCCTTTCGTGACACATGAATATGTCTGTTAGAAACACCGACAGAGATCTTATTTGTTCCCGGCTCTTTATTTCCCATATATTTTTTCACAACCTCTTCCACAACTGACTGAATAAATCGTGCATCCATAAAAAATCCCTCTGAATTATCGTGACGCGTGACGCGTAACGCGTGACACGAGGATTCCGTATAACATGTTATACATAATTTTAACCGGAACAAAAATCTTAAATTATGTAAATTACGTTAAATTACTTTAAATTAATAAAGATAATTCTATAAATTTCAGGCTTTTCCTGCTCAGCTTATAACAGGTAAGAAAAATGTATTTTTTTGCCGCTCCTTATTCATGAAAAATCTTCGATTTTTTTCAATAAAACCATCGGGTCAAAAGGTTTTTCCAGGTAATCGTCAAAACCATGTTCTTTTATTTCCGAAAGAGTCATTTTTTGAGCGCTCATAGCAATAACAGGCACAGTTTCGGAAAAGGTTCTTATTTCCTTTAAAGCTTCATACCCGTTAATGCCGGGCAATGTTAAATCCATGAAAATGATGTCAGGTTTCTCTTCTTTTGCCGCCTTTACTCCTGCTGTGCCATCCGTACCAATAATCAGATTATAGCCATCAAGTATGAGGCGCATCATTTTTACAAGCATAGGTTCATCTTCTACAATCAATATTTTTTTATGCAATTAAATTTCTCTCCTGAATTTGATACGTGATGCGTGATGCGTGACGCGTAACGCGTAACGCGTGACAGGTACGTTCCACGACTCACGACTCACTTTTCACTGATTAATATCCCCAGTCTTTAAGTATTTTCTCACTGCTGCGCCATTTTTCTTTTACTTTAACTTTAAGTTCAAGAAAAACCTTTGTTTTCAGAGCCTCTTCAATAGATTCTCTGGCCATGGAGCCTATATTTTTCAGCATAGCCCCCTTTTTGCCTATAAGGATACCTTTCTGACTGTCTTTTTCCACATATATAATAGCGGATATAAACAGAAGTTTCCCTTCTTTTTTCTCCGTAATTTCAATAACTCTGACTGCTGTGGAGTAGGGCACTTCCTGATGTGTAACAAGAAGGATTTTTTCTCTTATCAGCTCGGAAACAATAAAATCTTCTTCCTGATCAGTTATGTCTTCCGGAGGATAATAGGCAGGGCCGGGAGACAGTATTTTATATATTTCCTTCAGAAGTACATCGCAGTTATCGCCTTTAAGGGCAGAGAGAGGTATAATTTCTTTAAAAGAAAATTTATCTTTATAAAAATCTATCAATGTCAGAAGTTTTGACTTGTCTTCAATCAGATCTACCTTGTTAAGAAGTAAAAATACAGGTTTTGCCTCTTCTTTTCCCGGCATTTTCAGACTGGATGAAAGCCATCGAAGCACAAATTTATCTTCCGGTCCTGTTGCTTCTGTCGCATCTACGAGAAGCAGGACAAGATCAACACCGTCAATGGCCTCTGCAATATGGCGGGACATTCTCTTTCCCAGCAGGTCTTTTCCCCTGTGCAATCCAGGTGTGTCAATAAAGACAAGCTGCATCTTTTCAGTAGTAAGTATGGCTTTTATATTATCTCTTGTAGTCTGAGGTTTTGAAGTAACGATAGATACTTTACTTCCTATAAGATTATTTAATAAAGTAGACTTTCCCACATTGGGAAGACCTACGATTGTAAGAAAACCGGATTTAAATTCGTCCATATAATTCCTTTCGAT
>JBEHWO010000280.1:0-9260 GCA_040217695.1 Vulcanimicrobiota bacterium
AGATATTACTTTTTCTGTAAAACCCGGTGAGTTTGTTGCTTTTGTAGGGCCTTCAGGTGCCGGAAAATCGACCATTATGAGACTTCTCCTGGGATTTGAGACACCGGAACAGGGAAGTATTTATTATGACGGAAAAGAACTTAAAGAGCTGAACCTTACTTCTATAAGAAATCAGACAGGTGTTGTGCTTCAGAACAGTTCTCTTATGGCGGGAGAGCTTTATTATAATATTATAGGCTCGTCTCTTCTTACCATAAACGATGCATGGGAAGCAGCAAAGATAGCAGGCCTTGACGAAGATATAAAAGCCATGCCCATGGGGATGTATACCTATGTAAGTGAAGGAGGAGAAACCTTTTCAGGAGGTCAGAAACAGAGAATACTCATAGCAAGGGCAGTGGCCAGAAAGCCAAAGATACTTATTTTTGATGAAGCCACAAGTGCCCTGGATAACAGAATACAGGCAATTGTAACGGAAAATCTTGACAGGTTGGATATAACAAGGATTGTAGTGGCTCATAGAATAAGCACAGTAATAAAAGCAAACAGAATTTATGTGATGGACAGGGGAGAAATAGTACAATCAGGTACTTACGAAGAATTGATGCAGGAAGAAGGACCTTTTAAAGAACTGGCTGAAAGGCAGCTTTTATAACATTTCTACATGTGGTCTGGCTACCGGTCCGTCTGTTTTCTCCATGCCTTTCTACCTGTTCCGTTTATTCTGTTTCTGAATTTCTTCACATTTTTTTCACATTTTCGCATTATAATTTAAATCAGTGAGTAGATGCGGGCCTTCCCACCCGTCACGATTTAAAAACATTTCTTTAATACACCGGAATAATTAATGCCAGACTGTAACAGTTATTTTTTTTAATACAGAAAGAAGAATTATTTTAATTTTTTGTAGAAATTTTGTATTTTAGAGTAAGTACAAAAAGTAATGTCCGAAAAAGATTAAGTAGCTATTTACCTGTTGCGAGTATGTAGAGAAACTTCAGGACAAAACTTTTTAGAACTACTCTATAGATTATACTGGTTTCATAACAATCTATAATTAAGAAGAAGTGAAACGTGAACAGTGAGTAATGTTCTATTCTTTTCACTTATCACTATAAAGAGAGAAAGGAGGATAGCTTTCAGGAATTTATAATAATTTGAATGACTATTAAGGAGGTTATTTTTTTATGTCAGATATGCAAAAACTATATGGAGAAATAATAAAAAAGCCTGGGAAGATGAAGGTTTTAAAGAAAACCTTGTAAAAGATCCGAAAGGTGTGCTTAAAAAAGAGTTTAATATAGATATACCTGCAGATTCCGAATTAAAAGTAGTAGTGGCAAACCCGAAGTTACAGTATCTTTTGATACCTTCCAATCCGTCTGAAAATAAAATGTCCGAAATAACAGAAGATGAATTACTTGCCGTAGCAGGCGGTGGCGGAATATTTACACAGAATTGTTATCCGACTCAATATAACGGAGTACCTACCTGTCCGCCACTCTGCCGGTAATAGATTTTATATATAAAACAGGGGCATACACGGAAGTTTTTCTTCCCGGATTGCCCCTGTTTTATATATTGCTCGGAATATATGATATAAATTCACCCTCTATTAGAGAAAAATGACGCAATGTTGCCTGCCATATTACCTATGGTGTCACATATACCATTGCCTGCACCGGCAAGAAAATCTGTACCTGTAGCAAGGGCATTGGAAAGATTACCAGTTATTTCACTGAAATTATCAATGCCGAAGATATTGCCAATCTGGTTCTGAATCATTGGAAGGTCGTCAAGATCTATTGTGATCTTGACAGAGCCATAGCCAATACCGTAATTTAGTCCCAGTTCCGCTTTGATATCTTCCGGTGACATAGAAAGTCCCATCGTTCTTTGTGAATATTCCCCGAATCCGGCACTGACCCCTCCTGTGAATTCAATACCGCTTCCGTTCAGTGTACTTATAAGACCTGATGCCTGCAGGTATGCTGCTGTTGAAGCATTCGCTATATCACTGAAATAAAATGATAAACTGTCTTCAGTCATTGTAATACTTTTATGTCTGTCAATTGTTATACCGCTGGCAATACCGCCTTCACCATTTAACACTGTTGTTATTCCTGTATTCTGATCTGTTATTTCATATGTAACGCCTGCACCTGATGAAGATTCTACTCCTGCTTTAATACCATCAGCATCGCTCTGAACCCCTCCGAAATTGTCCGTTCCTATATAGGCATTTACCTGAGTTGCTCCGTCTTCAGATATATGAACAGGCCTGGTTGCTTCTGCATTTATGGCTACATAAGTATCGCCCATATCTACATTGCCTTCTCCTGTTGTGGCATAAGATTTTCCATCATGACTTATATCTGTTTTATCCCGTGTATTTGTTGACGGTACAGATTTATTCGGACTTTCTTGTTGTGTAACTCCCTGTCTGGTGGCAGTATTGTTCCGGGTTGTCGGCGGCGGCTTTGATGGTGATGAACTTGAACCTATAGTATTTCCCATGCTTAGTCACCTCCTTTTAAACTTATTATAGTGTATGTTATAACTTATTAGAATTTAAGTGAGTAGTGAATGGTGAGTAGTGAGTATAAGTGGATTTTTTCATTCACTACTCACTATTCACTCATTAATTATGGATTTTTATGAAACTAACAGGCATGGCCGAAGTTATTCTTCTCGCCACAGGTGACTATTCTCATATAAACTATAATTTATTTCAAACTTATTGTTTCTATAAAGAAATATAATATATATTACATGTGGCAAAAAAGTTCCAGACATGTTCCAAATATTCTAAAACTATATCTTTTAATGCCTGTCAAATATTTATATCACTACATGCTGTATTTTTGTAAATATTTTTATGAGAGATTTTCAGTGTAATACCGGCCGGGCAGAGCAATATATTTTATTCACTGTAATTCAGAAGGATTTTTATTGATATAATAGAATTCAATTCTCAAATCTATAAATGTTTTATGGGAAAGATCTCTATATAATGGAATATCATCATAGAATCGAACAGCCCTTCCGGAGGGGTAAGAGTTGCATTTATAGTTTCTGACGGTGCACCGGTAGAATTTATAGAGATAAAGGACATATATAGTGACTGAAGACCTGGAATACATAAAAAAAACAGCAGCCTGTATAAGATGCCGTGTCCTTGACCATACGGTAAAAAATAACGGAGGTTACCTGAGCCAGGCCTGTTCGTCTGCAGAAATTCTGGCAACTCTTTACCTGAAGATTATGAATTCAGGCTCTGTCCCTTATCCTCTTAAACCTTCCTCTTTCCCGGGAGTACCCGGGCCGGGTAATTCAGGTTATTTTACGGGAGCCATTTATAATGGCAAGAAACATAGAGACCTTGATCGTTTCTTTCTTTCTCCTTCCCAGTATTCCCTTGTTCTTTATGCCACACTCATTGAAACAGGCAGAATGTCTCCTGATGGTCTTGACCATTTTAATAAAGACGGCAGCGTTGTAGAAATGATAGGAGCAGAACATTCTCCCGGCATGGAAGTAATGAGCGGGTCTCTCGGGCAGGGAATAAGTCAGGCAGCAGGTATTGCCATGGCAAGGAAACTTCATGGAGAAAAAGGAAGAAATTTTATATTTATGTCAGACGGAGAATTTCAGATAGGACAGGTATGGGAAGCACTTCAGGCCATGGCTTTTTATAAACTGGATAATATTATTATTTATGTGGATATAAACGGATTTCAATGTGACGGAAAAATGACCTCCGTAATGAATATCGAACCACTTGAACAGAGGCTGGAAGCCTTTGGCATGAAGGTCTTTCGTATAGACGGTCATAATATAGAAGAACTTTCGTCATGTGCAGAGATTAATCATAAAGAAAAACCTCTGATAATACTCTGTGATACCTGTCCCTGTAAAGATATTCCTTTATTGAAAGCAAGATATCCGAAATTTCACTATCTGAGATTTAACGGTGAAGGAGAAAGAAAGGAATACAGAGATTTTCTTATGGAAATGCAGAGGGAGGTGAGTCGTGAGACGTGAGTGGTGAGTAGTGAAGCGTGAAGAGTGAAGCGTGAAGAGTAGGGGCGAACCACTACCGGTGAAAACACGCGTCACGCGTCACGCGTTACGCGTCACGATTATAACGCATCACGCATCAATGGAAATACTATCGAGAGTTCATGCGAAAAACCTTGTAGAATGGGCGAAATTAAGGCCGGAAGTCATAGTTCTTTCGGCAGATCTTACGTCTTCTACGGAAATAGATCTCTTTCGTGATACCTGCCCTGACAGATTCTTCTCCATGGGCATAGCCGAACAGAATATGATGAGTTTTGCCGGCGGTATGGCACGGGAAGGATTTTCGCCTTTTGTTCATACATTCGGCGTATTTCTTTACAGACGGGCCTATGACCAGATTGCCATGTCTGTGGCATACCCCAACCTTCCTGTAAGGATGTTCGGCTTTTTACCCGGTATAATGACTCCCGGAGGAGCTACTCACCAGGCAATTGAAGATATTTCCGTTATGAGATCACTTCCAAATATGACCGTTCTGGAGTGCGGCGATGCTTCTGATGTAATATCTGTACTGGATGTAGCCCATGCCGTAAATGGGCCTGTTTATATAAGAATGTTACGGGGAGAGATACCCCGTATTTTTGACAGCCCCATGGTTTTCGGACAGGCGAGAACTATTTCTACGGGCAATGATATTACAGTTCTTTCAAGCGGCATATGTACTGAAGAAGCCATGAGGGCAACAGAGGTTTTAAAGAAACATGGTATCTCTGTTCAGCATATGCATATTTCCACTCTTAAACCATTCAATGACATGTCTGTTCTGGAGGCCATAGAGAATACGAAACACTGTGTGATTACTATGGAGAACCATACGATTATCGGCGGTCTGGGAACCATTATAGCAGAAAAAATGGCAGAAGAGGGAACAGGGAAAAAACTTGTAAGGATTGGCCTTAAAGATACCTTTGCCCACGGAGCGAGTAAAACCTACCTTATGAGGGAATATGAAATAGATGCAATGGCTCTTATAAATACAGTGGAAAAAATCTTCAATACGTCTTTGGGCATAACAGAAAAAGATCTGAGAGAAATATATGTGGCTCCCATGCACAGTAAAGCGAAAGCAGAGGCACTTTAATTATGGATATCTTTACTAAAATATCTGATTATCAAGTGTCGGGAGAATATTTTTCTGTTATATACAGACTGACAGGGGATGAAGAGTCTGCAATGGCTAAAGCAAAAGATATATGTCTGGAACAGACTGTTGAATTTCCCGAAGATCTTCTGACAGAATATTTTAGAGATAATATTACGGGAAAAATAATATCTTTTGACAGATATGCTATAGAAGAAGTCTCCGGAAAATCTGACATATTTAAGGCAGTCATAGCCTACCCTGTAGAAATAACGTCATTTGAATTTACACAGTTTCTGAATGTACTGTTCGGAAATATCAGCATGAAGCCGGGCATTTATGTAGAATCTTTTAATATCTCCGACAGGTTGCTTGAGATCTTTAAAGGGCCGAGATTCGGTATTTCAGGTTTAAGGAAATTACTTGGTGTAGATAAAAGACCTCTTCTATGTACTGCTCTTAAACCTGTCGGGCTTTCCTCTGAGGGTCTGGCTTCTCTTGCTTATCAATTTGCCCTCGGAGGAATTGATATTATAAAGGACGATCATGGTCTTACCAATCAGCCATTTGCTCCGTTTGAAGAAAGAGTGACAGCCTGCGCAAAAGCTGTGGAAAAGGCAAACAGAGAAACAGGTTATAAGTCTATTTATGTGCCGAATATTACTGCCCCTGTAAAGGAGCTTTATAAAAGGGTAGCATTCGCGAAAGAAGCAGGTGCCGGTGCTATTCTTATTTCTCCCGGCCTTACAGGATGGGACACCATGAAAAACCTTGCAGATGATGATAGATTTTTACTTCCTGTTATAAATCATCCTGCCTTTCAGGGAAGTTTTGTACTGAGTGAGAGCGGAATTTCTCACTATGCTCTCTTCGGTCAGATTGCCAGACTTGCAGGTGCTGATACCACGATTTATCCTAATTTCGGCGGACGTTTCTCTTTCTCGAAAGGGGCATGTAAAGAGATTCTTATGGGCTGTTCTGTACCTATGGGCCATATAAAAGCCATATTCCCCTGTCCCGGCGGCGGCATGACTTTTGAAAATATACCTGATATGACCGGGTTTTACGGAAGTGATGTGATTTATCTTATAGGAGGAGGCATGTTCAGACACAGCAACGATCTGGTCGAAAATGCCAGGTATTTTCGTAAATGCGTGACGCGTAACGCGTAACGTGCAGGGTACGCCTGTTTACGACTCACGACTCACGATTCACGACTCACTATTTTATAAGAATAAAAAAAGATTTCTCTTCAGATGAAAATTCATCTTTTTCCCATGGTCTGGCATATCTAAAAGAAATAACAGTTTTTCCTTTTTTTAGAGCTTTCAGTGTCCATATCTCTTTTCCTCCTGAGCCGGGAAGAAGATTATCTTTTCTTGCATATTTGCAGGAAATGAAAGTAACCATTGTTTCGTCCTGGTTCTGTAATTCCCATTTATATCCGGTAGAAGGATTTGAATCGAGTGTTATGGTAAACTCTGTACCTTCTGTTACAGATATTACAGGTTCCATACAGTTATCCTGGCTATGGGACCATCTTCCGTACATAGGATTGGGTATTATGATGAGATCTTTTCCTGTTCTGTCTTTTATATCTTCGAATTTATATTCTGTTATATCGTAAAGGTCATGGGCTGAATCGCCTATCCTCATAAGAATATTCTGCGGGCCTGTATTCCCGTATTCAGGATAACTTTTTATACTACCATCTGCCACATCTTTTACTCTCAAAACCTTGTCTGTGTCATGAGCATAGGAACCTGTCTTCATAAGGCATATATCATAGTTAAATCCGAACTTTTTTAAATTATTCAATGTAAGTTCTCTCAATTGAGGCTGAGTATTGGTAATCAGAATTACCTTACCTCCGAGTTTTTTTACTGTCTGCGTAAATTCTACCGCACCGGGAACAGGTAATGATTCGTTTTTTTTATACCATTCTATCCATTCTTCGTCGGAATATGTTTCCCCTCTTTCTTCAAGACCTATTATATGGTTGACGGTGCTGAGTATTGTGTCGTCTATATCCATTACGACACACCATCTGTCAGGTTTTTTATCTTTTACCATTTTTTCAAGGCTCACAGTTGCCTGTTCATAGGCCTGATAAGTACATAATTTATATTCATCAGAAATGCTTACCCACAGAGTTCCGTTGTTCAGTTTTACTTTTTTACATTCATCTGCCTGTAAATTATTTGTGCTGAATATGAGCAGCAAAAGCAATAAAAAACATAAAAATTTATTTTTCTTCATCATATTTCTGACTCCTTGTCTGTAATATAGCAATCATGATCCTCCCGTGACGCGTCACGAACATAATTAATTATTGTAAAATTTCCTCTATACATCCCTTCCCGTTCAGGTTAAGTAATCTGACTTTCTGCAAACTTGAACAGACCATTTCTTTGCTGTGAGTGGCCATAATCATAGTTTTCCCTGTTTTCCCTGCAAGATTATCCAGAATGGATAAAATCTGCTGTCCCGTTTCGAAATCCAGATTTCCCGTAGGTTCGTCTGCAAGTATCAACATGGGATCATGGGATAAAGCTCTCGCAATGGCAACCCTCTGCTGCTCACCTCCCGAAAGCTGGTCAGGATAGCTTTTCCTTCTTTCTGAAAGACCTGTCTGAGCCAGAATTTCAAAGGCTTTTTTTTCTTCTTCTTTTCCTGTAAGACCGTTTAATTCAAGAGGCAGCAGGAGATTTTCTTCCACCGTAAGGGTAGGTATGAGATTAAAAAATTGAAATATAAATCCGATATGTTTCCGTCGAAAGAGTGTCCTTTCATGTTCTGACAGTCCCGTAATATTTATATTATTTATAAATACATGACCTGATGACGGCAGATCTATACCGCAGAGAAGATTTAAAAGAGTAGACTTTCCTGAACCGCTTCTTCCCAGGAGTACTATTACTTCACCTCTCTTTACAGTTGCCGTAATATCTCTGAGAACAGTCCTGTCTGTCTTACCTTCCGGATAGGTTTTGCTGAGAGCCTGTAATTCTATAAAAGATTTTCCATTTATCATATTTTATTGTTTATTTCCTGCATAAAAATAGAAGTGCAGGCACTTCTATTTTCACTATTATTATAGTTGCATAACTATCTCTATGTGTGATGCGCAGGGATTAAACCCGTCACGCGTTACGCGTTACGCGTCACGACAACTTAAAGGTATGGAAAAAATTCGAAAATAAAAACTTTAGATAAAAATTATGTAGAGACAGGTTTATCTAAATAATTTATTTTTTCTTACCTTTTTTCTCTTCATCAGGTTTTACTACGGGCGGATCGGGATTTAAAGCCGTCCATTCACCGAGAAAATTAAATTTCTCCTTCTCAGGTTTTACTACGGGCGGATCGGGATTTAAAACGTTCCATTCACCGAGAAAATTAATTTTTTCTTTATCAAGATCCTTATTTTTATCTTCTTTTTTCTTTTTGTTCATGTTCTTCATTCCTTTGTAGTTTCACTGTGATTACTGTTTGTTTTAAACCAGTTAACTACTTTCTCACCGTATTCCACCGTTTTATCCACAGTTTTTCCTGCAAGTTCGGCACCTTTTTTAGCACCTTTAAAACCGCCTTTTATACCGCCTTTTATGCTGGCATAGGCACCGTCAATCATGCCGGGAACTGCTCCGAATACGGTCGAACCGACTATGGGACCTGCTATAAGTCCTGCAATTACCCCTCCCGGGCCTCCTGCCAGACCGGCAACGGTTCCTATTACAAGGCCTGTTATAGCACCTGCAGTACGGAGTATTTTTGTTTCTCCTGCAGTAAAATCAGGATTCGGTTTCTCAACGGCAGCACCATGAACCGCTCCTGTTGAAGCACCTGCCAGAGTTCCGACAGAACCTCCTGCCAGTTTTGCCAGTCCACGGAATGTTTTATGTATGAAACCTGCATCGTCTTTCGGTGCTGTCCCTATTTCTACTTTATCTTTAATTTCTTCTTTTTCTTTTTCAGGTAATTTTTTTTCCTGAATTGCTCCTTTAATCCGGGTTGATGTATTTATATTCATAGATTTTATACCTCCTATTCCTTAATTTTCATTGTAACATTCCCGGAGCTTTATGGCAATATT
>JBEHWO010000281.1:0-9250 GCA_040217695.1 Vulcanimicrobiota bacterium
TTTTCAGCGGAGAATGTTCTGCTCAAAACGGAGCCCATTACAGAGCAAAAAAAGCGGCATATGACTCAGGAGACATGGTCATATTCGAAGAAATTGACCTGAGTGACAGTGAAAACAAAAAAAAATACGGTTTCGGCGGCGGCATTTATGTTAACGGGGAAAATATATTTGATATATCAGTACCGCCTCCTTCTTATGATGTGATTAAGAAAAAGATAGAAGAAAAATTAATGGAACTTTGATGAAAATCTTCCGGGAATTTCATTACTGCAATAGAGAGTTGGTTCAATAAATTTGCTTGTGTTAACCGGCACAGATTTAAATACTTAAACATGTTAATATATGATTAGAAAGAGTGAAAATCCCACGGCAATAGAAAGGTGTGTTAAAAATTTGATAAAGGAAAAAGTCTCCGCTATCAATCAGGAGAATATTTACGGCTACTCCAGCATAGTGCTGGTGGATGATAGCCCAGGCAGTGCAAGTCTGCAGTGGCCGCCAGAAAAACTGTAATCTTATAAGGGATAGAAATATGTTGATGTATAATTCCTGAACATCTGTATCTCAATAAAGAACCTTTTAATCATAATGATTACCCTTATTTCGTTAAAAACCTCTACCTTTTCCTCCGAAAAATTTGAATATTTTCCGGTCTGTCCCCTGTTCGGTATCTCTGCATTGCAGATTTTAGATGTACCAGGACAGGGTAACCCCATAAGGATTATCAGACTTCAGATGACGGCAGAGATCTTATTCTGCAGTCATTTTTTCTCTTAATACTTCAATCCCTTTTTCCAGTATTGTGTCTTTTCCGTTTAATATGTCATCCAGAACCGGCTCTACAGAAACATGAGGAGTTATTCCGTAACCGACAAATTCATCACCTGATGCCATAAAATTTTTTTTGCTGCAAATGCAGAGTATTCCTTCACCGGGTAACTTGAGAATAAGAGGCTGGCCTGTACTCCCTGCAGTCTTCTGCCCGACAAAGGTTGCCCTTTTTATAGAATCAAAGGCAACCAGAAAATCTTCGGCAGAAGAAAAAGACTTGTGACCTGTCAGGACAACAACCGGAACGGTAATAATATCATTTTGGGGCTTAAATTCTTCTGGTTCTCCTTCATACCATCCATGACTTTTATGATAAACTTTATATTTTTCTATAAGATTTAAAGTTCCATCATCAAAGGATGCCAGTTTTTCAGGAGATAAAACGTCTGCCATTGCTCCCCATGCTTTAAAAGCTGCTATATGTTCCGGGGTCTTCCATTTTTCACTGAAAAATGGCCTGTCAGTGAGATATGTTATCATCTCACATCCTATAGAGGAATTACCGCCGCCGTTATCCCTGATATCGACAATCAGACCTTTACTTTTTTTAACTTCAGGCAGACAGGCTTTAAAATCTTCAAGTATGTGCATGCCGGAAAAATTCTTCAGGTAAATAAAGGCTATATCATTATCCAGCCATTTGAATTCCAGATCTTTTTTATGTTCCTTTCCGGGGAAAGCCCATATGGCATTTCCGTTGCGGCTGTTCCTTATAATACCGAGTTTTTTTCTATACTTCCCGGTATGAAAGGTTATGAATACTTCCGAACCGAACGATCCGACAAGAAGTTTTTCCGCACCCATTTCCCACAGATAATGTTCCGTTGAACTGCTTATATAAGGAAATATTTCTGAAGTTAAATATTCTTCCACAGGCATGTTATTTATTTCTAAAATCTCAGAGCCCCGGGGAATAGCTTCTTTGAGGTCTTTACTCATATTAATGATAAAGATTCTTTTTCCGAGATTTATTAATTCAATTTCAGGCATATCCAGGTTTAAAGATTTTGTTACCGCAGAAGGAGGCAAAACACGGGTATGCCCGTCTTTTAACAGAGCACAAAATCTCTGTAAAACCTTATAATATTCTACCGTAGATTTTGCCGCAATTACATATGGTATATGTTCTTTATAAGCCTGATCCCAGTCAAGTTCAGGCACAAGATCGAAGAAAGCAAAGTTATAGTTTGCTTCCTGCCATATTTTTGAAAGTCCGTAAATCTTATCCGCATCGGACAGAACTTTATCTATACTGTCTTCCATAAATTCATCTCCTTTATCGAAAACTTAAAGAAACAACTCTGTGACCTGTAAATTCAAGGTATTTTCTGAAATCATCTGAAGAGATAACAAGAGTAGCAGTATTTACATTGGGATGAAATCCGACTTTTTGATATTTTGAAAAATCTTCGTCCAGAACAACTGTTACGTCTCTGTCTGTATCATATATAAGTCCGAAAGGGCCTACAGCACCGGCAGTTACGTTTAGATATTTCAAAAGTGTTTCGGAAGAAGCAAAACTTAATTTTTTTTCGTCAAGCAACGATGCAAGTTCTTTCAAATTGACTTTTTTATTTCCTTCAAGTATGACCAGGTAATGTTTGCTTCCGCCCTTATTACGGAGAAACAGGTTTTTGCTCCTTGCCACATCAGGATTATTATGATAATTATCTGCTTCCTCACAGGTATATACAGGCGAATGACTGATTGTTTCGTAATTTATATTCAGTTTTTCTAATATTTTATAAAACATTGAAGGTTTCCATGAATATTAACATTTTGAATAATATTTAAAAATTCCTCTTATGTCTGGCTCAAGAATATAAAAATGAAAGCTTCTATTGTGCTCGTCGACGAAATTGAAATTGCCTTTAATCCCGGCTGGAAATATGACATAATGTCAAATTTACAGAAGTGGTTACCGGATAATCAAATTTGCTTGAGAGTCATTCCTTTGAACTCTGTCAGACTCTTCCTCCGGCACATGTAAAACCTTTTTCTATTTCATTAATATTGCTGCCATATAAATCATACACCAATGTTTTCAGATCATTATTTCACTCATATTGTGAAAGAGGTATAAATATTATTTTTTTCCCGGTTTCCAGTTCCCACTGCTCTGCCAACGTAGTTTTACCTGAACCTGCTTCACCCAGGATAATACAATTATTTGCACTCAGAAGCCACTCTAAAGAATCTGTTTTCTTTTGAGTATTTTTCTCTGGAACCATTCCATCTAATCTTATAAAAGGTTTTTTATCCATTTTTAAGTTATCCTTTAGAATTCCTACTTTCGTTAAATTTTTATTAAACTCCTGCAGGTTCCCTTTTATGGCCTTATTATTTTATAGTGATATTACCTTATAGTTCCCCGGAAAAGCCATGAAGGTATACCATGAAATGAATTTATATATGGCTATACTAATAACATAAGAAAATACTTCATCAACTTCAGGGATGGCTGGCCCAGAAGGATCAGACCGGGGCCTTATAATTGAAAGAGCCAACCATGTTTATGTTCCTTATAGTCTTTATAAAGTTTAACAATCAATATCGGTATAAAAACGAATTCCCTATAAGAGATAATGGTATTTTAGAACTCACCATGACATGATATAATATAACTATAGGAGATAATTTATAATAAAGAAACTGAAGTTATACCTGGAAACTTCCGTATGGAGTCATTATTATACAGATGATGCTGAAGAACAAATGAGAGATACTTTATTATTATTTAATAGAATTGAGGAACACAGGTATGACATCTTTATTTCCTATTCAGTTATTGCAGAGATTGACAGGGCTAAAGATGATAGAAAATTAGAACTGCAGATTTTATTAAAAAAATATCAACCGATAGTACTGGAAATTTTTTCAGAAGTATATCGTCTGGCCGATGGATATATGACCAGATCTGCCTTACCTGGGAATTCTTATGATGACGCATTTCATGCGGCAATGACTACTACTCATGGACTGGATATACTTGTCAGTTGGAATTGCAGACATCTGGCCAATGAAATCAGTAAGAATAAAATAAACATGACAAATATTCAATATGGTTACAGGCCAATATTAATATTTACCCCGGCGGAGGTGTTGCTTTATGAGAAAGGTCAGTAAGGTTATGAAAGAATTATGGGAAATAAAGAAAGAAATCAGTGCAGAGTTATATGGGAAGTCCTGGGAAGAAATTGACCTTTATTTCAAAGAAGTAAAGAAGCGATTTGATGAAGACATGAGAAACTTAAGAGAAATTAAGGACAAACAAAAAGTTTAGAAATTAAATTATGGGAAGGTCTATTTATGGATTGGGGCAGGAAGGTGGCAACATGGATACTTTTTCTTCTAATCTTTGTAATATCAGGAAGTGTATTTATGGAACAAGTCAACTCACAGACTTTTAATTCAGCCGATTCGACTCAAAAAGTGAAACAATCTAAACCACTTAATATATACACAGAAGGCGAAGAAGTCAATCAGATAGAAGTTGGAGGCCCTTATGCAGGTATAGAATTCCATCACAATTCCATTCAGCCGAACAGAATAAGCTTCTTTTATCCCGCTGCCAATACTGTGGATATAAGTGAAGGTTACCGGCAAAGGGGTGATTATCCGGTCTTGACCTTCAGGTTAAAGGCCGGCGGAAAATCAGTGGAATTAACGGGAGGAAAGCCTTTCAACTCCGACATCTCTCCTTATATGCTGACCTTTGACCGGCACGATGAAGATAAATATATAAAAATTGTCTATGAATTTTGCAAATCAAAACCGGCTATGGTTATGACATTCCAATTGACCAATAATTCCGCAGAGGAAAAAGAGTTTTCTCTCGATACCAGCCTCGAAACATCCCTAAAAACCAGTTGTACCTATAATTTAAAAAATGATGTTGAAACAGAATTCGATGATATCAATAAAACCATTTACACAGAGCACATGGCTCCGGAGACTCAGAATGCAGTTATTTTCGTGGCAAACGGAGGAGAAGTTCCTTCCGGCAGCCGGACTGAAGGTGAAAAACCCGGCCACCCTTCGGCAGGCTTCAATTACACAAAGAAACTGGCTCCCGGTGAGAACATGACGGTTATTCAAATAATCGGTTCCTGCCGGAATGGTGAAGAAAAAGCTATAGTCAAAGATCTTCGCGATAATTATCAGAAGGAAACGGACAGTTATGAGCATTATATTAACAATAAGGTCTATGGTCAGGGAAAAATCTTTACGGGAAATGATGACCTTGATAAAACTGCTCTGTGGACAAAGGCAATCATGGCTGCAAATGCTCATTATCTGGACGGACAGATTGTCCCCATGCCATGCCCGGCAGAATATAATTTCTTTTTCACTCACGATACACTTCAAACCGATTTTACTGCCATAATTTTCGACACTGAGAGGGTAAAAAAAGATTTACTCTACATAGCGAGTCTGGCACATGAGGATGAAATAATTCCTCATGCATATTACTGGAAGGATACCGGTTACCATACGGAATTTGCCGGGGCGGACAACTGGAATCATGCCTGGTTCGTTACTGTTTCCGGTAAATATCTGAGACATACGGGAGACACTGAAATACTGGAAAAACTCTACCCCCTTCTTTCTAAAAGCGTTGAACAGATTCTTGTCAACAAAAAAGATGATCTCATCTATGCCAATAGGCCCGACTGGTGGGATATAGGAAACAGTTTCGGCCCGAGAGCATATATGACAGTCCATGCCATTCATTCACTGAGAGAATTTGCATATATAAACACAGTTCTCGGGAAAAATTTACCGGAGCTGAAAAAATACGAAAAAACTGCAGCAGATATGCAAAAAGAGCTTACGACAAAATTATGGGATGAAGACAGGGGATATCTTTTAAATTATTTTAATGACGGCAATAAAGATACCCATTATTATACAGGCTCCCTTCTTGCCGTCCACTATGATTTACTGGATTCGGACAAAAAAGAAAGAATGATAAATACGGCACAAAAGAAACTGCTGGACGAGAAAACAGGTATTTATAATGCTTACCCCATGGATTTTCATGAACTCGGGGATTACCTCCATTTTTACGGAGATGAAATGGGAGAGCCTTTTTATTATATGAACGGCGGAATCTGGTATCATGGAAATGCCTGGTATACACTGGCTTTAATCTCTGCCGGGAAACATGATGATGCCCTGAAGTTTATGGAAGAAACAATGACACTCGGAGGGATTATGAAAGGCCCCGGAGGTCAGCCTGCCATGTATGAATGCAGAAACGGTAACAGTAAAGACCGGGAAAATTACGGAAAAGTGGATAAACCTCAATTTTTATGGGCATCGGCCTGGTATCTTTATACCCTTTATAATCTGCTCGGATACAGAGAAAACGAATGGAATATAAGTTTTGACCCTTATATTCCGAGAGGACAGGATAAGACGGAATATGAGATTACTGCCGGAGGTAAGACAATAAAAGTCGAAAATAAAGGAAGAGGAAATTATATTCAGGATATAAAATATGACGGTGTCTCCTGCCCTTCTGCAGTGATTCCCGAAGATCCTTCACCGGGAAAGAGAGTGGAAATCACACGTGGTAATCCCGAAAATCCTTACATATCTTCCGCCTGTTCAATTCTGCTGAAGCCGTCTTTCGACAGATCTTCAGGAAAATTTAAATTCACTTTAAAATCATTCCCCGGGCATTTCACCCGGACAGAGCTCGTATCACCACGGCAACCGAACACCATATCATTAAATGGAAAAAACTTCGACGGAAGTTATAAGGTCGAAAAAAAAGACGGGATTTACATAATAAACATCGGTTATTCTCAGGAGAATGGGACGGATACATTCGAACTTCAATTTGATATGCCTGAGTCGGGAAGTCATTAAAAATTCTTTATAAATAATTTTTATAATGAGCAAATTATAGTCCGCTCAAAGAATATTATGAAAATCTTCCGGGAATTTCATTACTGCAATAAGGACATTTATTTTCTCTTACAAGATTCTTACAAACCTGCATACCATATCGTTCTACAAGCAGTTTTCCGCAGGCATGACAGCAGGTATTTTCACCGTCATGACCCGGCACATTTCCAAGATATACATAATAAAGTCCCTTACTCAATCCTATTTGTCTCGCCTTTTCAAGGGTTTTAACAGGTGTTGGACCGACGTGGGAAAGTTTAAGATGAGGATAAAATCTGGTAATATGCCAGGGAGTATCCCTGCCGGCATTATCTGCAATCCATGAAGCAATATGTTCCAGTTGCCCGTCATCATCGGAGTAAGACGGGATTACATTTGTGATAATTTCCACATGAATACCGTATTTTTTTGCCTCTGTAATCCTTGAAAGAACAGGAGTAAAATCATGGACATGACATATTTCTCTATAGAATTTTTCAGAAAACCCCTTCAGATCCACACGAAAGGAATCAAGGCAGGGAGATATAAGCTTCAGAGCTTCTTCAGTCATATAGCCGTTTGTAACATAATTTGTCAAAAGACCTGCTTTTTTTGCAAGCTTTGCAGACTCAAGGGTATATTCAAACCACAGGGCCGGTTCGTTATAGGTCCAGGATATGCCCTTACATCCTTTTCTTAAAGCAATTTCTACGGATTCTTCAGGAGAAACGAAAGGGAAACTATTAATTTCCTTCATCACATCTACAAAAGTAAGGTCAAAATTCTGACAGCCGGGACAGTAAAAATTACATCCCAGACTCCCGATGGAAAGCCATAGAGAACCGGGATAAAAATGATACATGGGCTTCTTTTCGATAGGAGATATTGCCTCCGAGGCGACTCTTCCGTATATGACCGAATAAAGGTTGCCTTCGTCATTATACCTGGTTCTACAGTAACCGCTTCTTCCCTGGCGAACAACACAGCGTTTTTCACAGATATTGCATCTGCATTTATTGCCTTCAAGTTTGTCGTAAAGCATGGCTTCTTTATATGACTTTTTCATGGGTCAGTTATAAATTTTATCCAGCCCTGATAAAATAAAATCTCCGTATTTACCTTTACTGTTGGAATGATTGAAAACTTTTATGACAGAGCCATGCCTTTCTAAGAGGTTTACATGTCTAATATTCACGGAATTTATTAAATTTCTGTCATTTGTGGTAAGAATCAGTTGCACATTCGTACCATGTATTTTATTTAAAAGGATTGAGAGCAATCTAGACGATCTGTCATAATCCAGCCCTTCGTTTATATCATCGACGAGGACAGTATATTCACTGTCGGAACTTAAAATATGTTCCATTATGATCAGCAATGATAAAGCTCTGAACATGCCGTCAGACATATGGGGCTGCAATATGTCATATGCCAGATCTTTTTCTTTTACACTTATCATACACAGTTCATTAAATCCCATCTGCTCGGTTTTCACACCCAGACCGTCCACTTCGTATCCCATAGAAGCAACATCTTTTACAATTCTGCTCATGACCTCTTTATCTTCGATTAATTCTCTCAGCAGATAAGGAATAGTATTTAAATTTTCAAGTAAAGAAGCTCTGTTATAAGGGATTGAAATATGCTGTGGTATAACGCCGGAAAAGTTATATCTCAGCAGATTATAGGCCCAGGAATAAAGACTTTCCAGATACGGATATTCCTTTATGGATTTTCTGACATTTAACGTTATTTCATTCTGAGGAGGTGAAAAATCCAGCGTCTCATTTTTCTCAAAGGAATATATCTTTCCTGTATCTTTATGTCGTTTCAGCAATAAATTATTTCCGCTCCATAAAATCTCTTTCACTATTATGTTATGATTGATTTCCAGCTCATATCTGTAGATTATCTGTTCATCTTTAAATTCAACCCGCCAGGAACCGTTAAAGGGGTCTATTTCATTTGTGAAAATTTTTGCCAGAGTGGATATGATATTCAGGAATCTTGTTTTACCCGTTGCATTTGAAGCAACAATCAAATTGAAGTCACCAAGGAGTACATCCTGTATTTCCCAGTATCCCGGCTCATCAGGCCTAACTGTAAAGTTTATTTTAGAAAGTCTCATAATATCTCACCCTGTTTTAATTATATAACAGCCGTAATGGGAAAAGCAATAATAGTTATTTGCTATTTGCCATGTCATGATATAATTTTTATAAAAAATATAAAAGGAAGGTATTTTATGAGAAATTTATTTGTTCTATCTATATTATTATGCCTTATTTTCAAAACGGAAGCAGCGGAAATAACAGTGGAAGAAAACCGGATGGTGGGACTGCTTCGTTTTCTTTACTGTATTTCCGATACGGACAGAACGTCAAATACAATGAAACAGATTTATATTGATAAAAGAGGCAATAACGAAAATGATAAAATCTACATAAAAAAATTCAAAGATATCTTTACAGAACTTCCGCAGCATATATCCCTTTACTCCGGCAAAAAAATTGATATTGAAAAA
>JBEHWO010000282.1:0-9240 GCA_040217695.1 Vulcanimicrobiota bacterium
GTATAACAGAAATCCACTTCTTTACTGGAAAGGGCTTCTATTATTTCATGATAAGATTTTTTTATAGTTACATCTACAGGTATACCTGTCTCCTGAGTAATATAATCGGCTAACATTGACCAGCCTTCTAACATTTTAAGCCTGTTATCCATAGGTATTGAAGCAAATACGAGAGGTTTCATGGTGGAATTAACGGAAGGCTTCGCGGGAACAGAAGGAACAGGAGTAGATACAACAGGGGGCCCGGTCCGGCAGCCTGTAATAAGAACTATTAAAAGAAAAGATATATAAATAATTTTTTGCACAGAATAATCCTCTCTAACATGGGAAAATAATACCGGAATCTTTCAGTTTGAGAAATTTTTCGGAAGAAAATCTGTAAAGTCTGGCAGGCCTGTGAAGGGTCTTCATAATCTTCTTACCTGTATCTTCCAGTATATTAAGAGAGAGTATTTTCTTCCTGAAATTTCTCTTATCCAGAGTTTTATCCAGAATAACTTCATAAACCCTTTGAAGTTCGCTGAGAGTAAATTCTTCCGGTAAAAGCTGAAATCCTGCAGATGTATATTCCAGTTTATATCTCAATCTGGTAATGGCATAATCCATGATTTTACTGTGATCGAAAGCAAGTTGCGGCAGTTCTTTCGTCGAATACCATCTGACTTCTTCTGCATCGGTAGATGCATAAAGCTCAAGTTTTTCGCTGTTTATAAGAGCAAAATAGGCAACAGTAATAACCCGTGTACGGGGATCTCTGTCAGGTTCACCGAAACTGTAGAGCTGTTCCAGATATACATCTGAAACACCGGTTTCTTCCTTTAATTCTCTGAAAGCTGCCTCTTCAAGGGATTCGTCCATTTTCACAAAACCTCCGGGAATTGCCCAGAAATTCTGATAGGGAGGTCCCTTTCTCTTTATCAAAAGAACCTTTAAATCATTATCGATAATCGTAAAAATGACTATATCTACTGTAACAGAGGGCCGCTCGTATTTAGAAGGATCGTAATCTTTAATTTTATCTTCCATATTAATTACTCCTTTATATAATCGTGACGCGTGACGCGTGACTGGAGATTTGCTTTAATGAGTATTGAGCAGTGAGTAAATTTTAACTCACCACTCACTGCTCACTGATTTATATGAGAATCGTCACGCGTGACGGGAGTAACAAATTCTCATATTTCGTTGTGCCCGAACCGTTCATGGTTGTTACACTTCTTAAAATTCCCTAACTGATTGCCGCGCCCGGCTCAATATCCTTTGCCACAGATAAAACAGTGAGTTTATCGCCGATAGAAGCGGCAAGTATCATACCGTTCGACTCTACATTCATAAGTTTTACCGGGGCAAGGTTTGCCACAACAATTACAGTCTGCCCTACCAGTTCTTCAGGTTTATAATACTGGGCCATACCGGCTACGACCTGACGTTTTTCAAATCCCAGATCAAGAAGAACCTTCAATAATTTTTTAGATTTTGGTACCTGTTCTACCGTAAGGACTTTACCTACACGAAAATCAAGTTTTGCAAAATCATCATAGGTTATTGTTTCTTTAACCGGCACATATTCGACGGAAGGTTGTTCCTTCTCTTTCTGTACTTCCATAAATTCTTCTTTCATTTTCTCCATCTCACCTTCTATTACTTTATCATCAATTTTAACAAAGAGCACTTCAGGCTTTCCGATGGCCATACCGGGTGCAAGTTCTTTTTCTCCTATATTCTGCCATCTTTCCTCTTTAATATCTGTACTGTAGCCGAGCATGGCCCAGAGTTTTTCACTGCTCTGAGGCATAAAGGGGAAGGATATAACAGAGAGTACAGAGAGAAGCTTTGCACACACATACATGGTAGTGCCACAGTCTGACATATTATCCTTTCTTGATTTCCATGGAGCTTTATCATTGTAATATCTGTTACCCTTGCGGGCCAGTTCCATAAGTTCATGAGAAGCCTGACGGTTTTTAAAATTCAGGAGACATTCTTCTATGATACCGGGAGTTTTCTTTATTTCTTCCATCATATTCAAATCTATATCTGCCATATTTCCCGGAGCAGGTATCTTTCCGTCAAAATATTTTTCGATAAATGTAAGGGTTCTATGAACAAAATTCCCGTATGTATCTGCAAGATGATCATTATTTCTGCTCTGAAAATCCTTCCATGTAAATTCAGTGTCCCTGTTTTCAGGGCTGTTGCTTATAATGGCATAACGAATTACATCGCTCGAATATTTCTGGAAGAAATCATCGACTGATATATACCATCCCTCGCTTTTCGAGAACTGCTTACCTTCAAGATTATAAAACTCATTGGCAGGTACATTCCATGGCATGACAAGAGCCTTGTTCTGGCCCATAACCATGGCAGGCCATACAACACAGTGAAAAGAGATATTATCTTTTCCTATGAAATGCACAAGTTTACACTCTTTATCGTACCAGTAGTCTTTCCATTTTTCAGGATTTCCCTGTTTTTCCGCCCATTCCATTGTGGAAGATATATAGCCTATAGGCGCATCAAACCATACATAAAGTACCTTACCATGTGCATCATCAAGGGGCACAGGTACACCCCAGTCCAGATCTCTTGTAATAGGCCTCTCTTCAAGGCCGTTTTTAATCATATTCCCTATAAAATGTCTGACATTTTCCTTCCATTCTTTATGTGAGTCAAGCCAGGCCAGAAGTCTTTCAGATAGTAATTGAAGCTGTAAAAACCAGTGTTTTGTATCTTTTATTTCAGGTCTGTCATTACAGACCTTGCATTTCGGCTCTCCTAATTCCATAGCTTCAAGCCATTTCCCGCACTTGCCGCATTCATCTCCTCTTGCACCTTCATATCCGCAGGCAGGACATATGCCCGTAACATACCTGTCTGCAAGAAAACGATTACATTTATTACAGAAGAGTTGTTTCGTAACATGAGCTTTTACATAACCGTTATTATAGAGATCCATGAAAAATTCCTGTGATAATTTATAATGATGTTTCATAGAAGTACGGGAAAAATTATCAAATTTTATATTGAAATTATCAAAAATAGTCTTTATAACGTTATGATATTTATCTACATGCTCCTGAGGCGTTGTTTTTTCTTTTTCAGCCGAAATGGTGATTGCCACACCGTGTTCGTCTGTACCGCAGATATAAATAATATCGGTTCCTCTCATACGTTGAAACCTTACATATATGTCTGCAGGCAGATAGGCTCCTGCAATATGGCCGAAATGTATGGGACCGTTCGCATAGGGCAATGCACTTGTTACTAAATATTTTTCTTTACTCATAAAAGAAAACTCCTAACTTCGATTTTGATAGTAAAATATATAACATTTTTGTGTAAACCTGCAAAAAAATAAGTATAAAATTTATATGAGAATCGTAACGCGTAACGCGTGACGGTAGGAACACATTCTCATATTTCGTTATGACCGAACCGGTCATGGTTGTTACACAGGAATTATAACAATTTCTAAGTACCACATTATATTATCATAAATGGAAAGTACTTTCAAATTATTGATTATGTTTTTTTATGACAGATAGATTTACTTTTTTATATAAAATCACCTGTCATAACGTATCACTGTCATTTAAGAAAAGCAAGGGCTCTGTTAGTATTTCCATCCATAAATACAGCCAGTGACATGTCATGTTTAATATCCTTAATAGAAATAACTCTGACAGTATTGCTGAAATATTCATAGTCAGGAAGAATTTCTGCAAGCTTATTCTTTGATTTCAATAAGAAATCCTCATTAAAAATAGTTTTATCCTGATCCGGGTAAAGAGGCAAATAATAAATATCAGCTTCTACAAGATCCTGAAAGAAATGAGTTCCGAAAGACAGTTCCGGCACATAATTTCCCATATTTCTTGCTATTTCAATTAACATGACCGTATTATTCACATCACAATAGGTAACACTTACGCCCAGTTTAATATCTCCCCTGCTTCCCCATCTTCCGGGGCCCATGAGTATAAATTTTCTTTTCGGAAGCATTGAATTCAATCTGCCCACTATTTTTGCCACAGTCCTCATATCTTCCATAGATTCGAGAGAACTGTACGCTCCGGGATCTATATAAACAACATATTCAATATCTTCTATACTGGCATTGGTAACATATCTTGTAGCCGAAAATATTTTATTTTCGTCAGGAATATTCTCCGGTATGATAATATTTTTCCCTGCCATTCTGCCCTGTCCCTGGGGGCGGCACTGCAAAATATACAGGTCATGTCCGTCTGAAGCAAATTCTACATCTACCGGGAAATCAAATTCTTCTTTCAGAATATCCAGAATTTTTTTTATATTTTTCAAAAAAGGTGTTTTCTCAATAAGTCCCTGAAAGGTGACTGTAAAGTCAGATTCGTCAATATCATAGAGGCCCAGAGGGCTCATAAGATATCCGCTTTTATCTATGGAAATCATATATTTGAGACCGGGGATTTGATTACCTGTTTCCTGAATCACGTATCTTACAGGCAGGGTTTCAAATTTATTTGTTTCAAGATTCAACACATCCATAAAATTCTGAGAATATCTCTTTACATTTTCATATGATACATTTACCCTTATGGAGGGATTTCCCGGAGAAACAATAAAAGGATAATCATTTGTAACCCTGTCTACTGCCCTTGTCCCCAGGCCCATAACAAGCCTTACCGCTCCGTCTTCTCTTTTAATTCTCGGAGACCATCGAAATTCATTGTAAGTAAAAGCAACACCTGCAAAAGTCGGAAAAAAATATTTACCTGCCTTTGTACCCACTACCTCCTGAATGAGTATACCCATTTCTTCATTGAAATCCAGCAACCCTTTTTCTCTTCTGTACTGTATGGGGTCAGGGCCATAGGTGCTGGCATAAACCTCTGCTATGGCATCAAGCATGGCATTCATTCTTTCCGCTCTCGGCCCCTGATTGGGAAGAAAGAGACTCTTGTATTTTCCGGCAAAGGTTGCTTCAAAACTGTCTTCAAGAAGACTTGACGAGCGAATTATTAAAGGGATATTTTCTGTCTGCTCTATAACCCCTGCAAGACCATTGGTTATTTCAGGCGGGAAAAAAGATGTTTTAAATATCTGCTGAAGATAGGGATATCCATGCTTTATTTCCTCTATATTCATATATTTAAGATTGGCAAATTCTTCCATAGCATTATAATGAATAAACTCATGGAGTGAATCTGATGTTACGTACCAGCTTCTCGGAACTTTTATTTTCAATTCAGGATATTTATTTTTTGCGCTCTCCAGAATGTTATATGCCAGCAATATTCCGCTGCTTTTTCCGCCAAGCCTTCCCGCGCCCTGTGACGGACCTATAATATTTTTTACAAGCTCTGAAAAATCCCTTACAGTAATATATTTTCTGGCAATATTTATGAAAGACAGATTTAAAGTGAGAAACCTTCTGACAAGTGCTACCCTTATGCCCATATACTCTTCAGGAGAAATACATAATTCTTCTGCAGGTATATTAACAAATTTGTTCAGTTCAGTAGTTATATTTACCAGTGGAATATTCAGATTTTGAGCCGCATTCGAAAGAAATCTTCCTCTTTCCTGACAGAGCCATGTACTTAACTGATCTGCAATATCCTGATCCAGAATATGTTCATTGGCAATTTCAAATACACTCGTCACAAATCTCTGAAGTTTTCCTGCACAGAATTTCGGGTGAGGCATATTCGTATAGATAGTATCCTCTTCAGAACTTTCCGACAGACCTTCAAGTTCTTTTATAAGTTCGTCAATCTGGCTGATATTTTTCGTAACAAGATAATAAATCATCCTTTTTGTCAATCTGTAAAGTAAAAGAGGATTTGTTTTTGTCAACAAATCAATGATTACTTTCCACTCGGGCTTGTTATAACTCATCTTAAGCTTCTCCTTTTTCAAATAAGCATATATTATATCAAAAAATTCTTTTTATGTATATGTTAATCGTAATGCCTAATGCGTAATGCGTAATGCGTTACAATCCATATAAACTATTGCAGTTATGCCTTCTTATGTGTATAATTATAATAACCTGTGACGCGTAACGCGTGACGGTGGAAATAATCTGCGATATATTATTGTCAATATTAAAAGGAGGATTTTTTATGTTGCGTCTTATTAAAAACATTTCTCTCATGGCTATTTATTCAACAGCCTATTATACAAAAAAGGGAAAGTTACACTATTTCGTGATACCTTTATTACTTGTTTTATGCTTTACAGGAGGTATTTTGACAGGCAGAAATGTTACCGGTGATGACAGGGAGATCTCCTGTCTGTATCCGATGGACAGGAATAGTCTGGAAAATATAGAGCCTTCATTTATAGGCCTGAATGTAAATTATCAGCCCTCTCTGAGTAAAGACGGAAGATATGTTGCCTTTTCCGCCATAAAACTTGAGGTGAATAAAATAAAAGATATAGAAATAAAACTCTATGATACAAAAGCGAGAAAATACGTAATTCTTCCCGGCATTAACAGCAAAGGCTGGGATCTTGCACCTTCCATAACTGCCGATGGCCGTTATATAGCTTTCCAGTCAAACAGGGACGGAGTAACTCAATGGAATATATACCTTTATGATGTAGAGGGGAAAAAATTTATCGAATTACCCGGATTAAACAGCCCTTTCCCCGATTTCAACCCTTCCATAAGTCCTGAAGGCAATTTTATTACCTTCAATTCCCTGAGATCCGTTGTGCCTAAAGTATATCTTTACAGTATGGAAGAGAAAAAGATAAAACCCCTTGCGGTCGAATAAAATACGTGATGCGTGATGCGTGATATGTGACGGGCATTTTGAGTATAATGAGATTTACAAAAAAATCAGTCGAAACTTTTTAGGAGGCGTTTAGATTTTATGTTAACCGGTTTTTTTCTAATAATAATTTTTCTATCTTTTACATTAAAGCCATGTTTTGCATCAGAAACAGAAGAAGAGGAATCGGAAGATCCGGAACTGGACGTAATTATGTACAAACTTTCTTCAGACGATCCTGATCTCAGGTCGGAAGTAATAGACTACCTGAGCTACTGCGGACATCCGAAAGCATTTGAACTATTAGTGGAAACCCTTAAAGATGAAGACTGGGCGGTAAGGAAAGATGCTGTCATAGCTCTCGGTAATATGGGGGATATAAAAGCAGTACCACATATAGCAGGACTGCTCGGTGACGGATACTGGCATGTCAGAAAAGAGGTTATAAGAATTGTCGGGCTTCTTGGAGGGAAAGATGCTGTAGAACCTCTTATGAATCTGCTTCGTTCTCCTGATGAACTTATAAAATCCAGCGCTCAGAAAGCTCTGATTAAAGTCGGTAATAAAGCCATTGAAGGCATGTTGAGTAAAAAAATCAGTGATAGATGGATGGCAGCAAAAACCCTCGGGGTGCTCAAAGATAAAAGACCTCTCCCTCTTCTTCAGGAAGCAATCAAAATTGAAAGAGATGTAAAGGTAAAAAAGGCAATTCAGGAATCTATTGATATATTATCAAATCTTCAGGAACAGCAGCCAGTACAGCAGTTACAGGAAGAAGAGATTGATACTGCCTACGATCCTGATGACATCATACCTGATGAACCGGACGACATACCTGTAATAACAGATCAACCGCCGGTATCCAATACAACACAGCCATTACCTGCAGTAACACAGGTACAGAGTTCAACGGAATCATTACCGGCAGGTAATATAACAAACCAGCTGCCGTCAGCGGAAAGTAATCTGTCACAACAGGCACAAGAAACAGGTAATAGAGAATCTAAAGTTACATTAATGACAGGAGCAAGTACAGAGAAAGACAGTGAATTAAATAAAGAAGTAGATGCTTTTCTTGCTTCTCTTGATGAAAATTACAAATAAAAAGGGCATCAGGGGATGAGGGAATAAGCCCGTTACCCCTGTCCGTTACTATATGTTTTATCTAAAAAAGTTAACCTTCCTTATAGTTATTCTTTTATCTCTGTCACATATTTCTCTGGCAGTAACACCGTCTCCGGTGGTGAAGTATAATCTCGGAGACGGTATCATTAATTTTGACAGGGAAGGGAAAAAAAATTCAGTAAAATCCATTCTTCTTCTTACTGAAATTTACTGCGAGAGGAATAATATTAATTTTACCGGACTTTACATGACAGCCTATCCCGGGGCGGATATAAAATGGCTTTCTACATTAAAAGAAGAATATGGCTCTTTTACAGTTATTCCGGAAGATATAAATGTAGATATCCTCATCAATGAACTTGTCTATGTAAATTACACACCTCTGGCAGATGAACTTTCAATAGCTGTTTACGGAGAGCCGGCAGGTACAGAAGAAACATATAATCCTCCTTTTTTCCTCAGATGGTATCTTTATCTTTACATAGGAATACCTGTTTTACTGGCATTTATTATATACAGTTATAAAGAAAAAATAAAATGGACATTCAGAATACTCAGACAGAAAGGTTATGATTTTAAAACAGTCGAAGGGTGTGTTAAAGCCCTGGAAGATAAGGATGAACTTGTAAGGGCTAAAGCAGTGGAATCTCTTTCATTAATCGGGAATGACCATGCTATAGACGGGCTCATAAAAGCCGTAGAAGACAGAGACCCCTGGGTCAGAAAAGCGGCAATACTTGAACTCGGGAAATTGAAAGTAACCAGAGCCATGCCGGTTTTATTAAAATCACTGGAAGATGAAAATTATTATATTGTAAGTGCCTCTGCCCATACTCTGGCCATTACGGGTGACAGAAAGACAATAGACCATCTCAGAGAAAGATTGAAAACAATAAAAGCATCAGGCACTGCAAGAGATATAAGAAAAGCCATAGAAAAACTGGAAAAAAAAGAAAAGGACAGACGTAAACAGTGAGCAGTTATAAGTTATCAGTGAGCAGTAATAAATTATACTCACCGGTGACCGGTAACCGTTCACCGGTCACCGGTCATTGAATTTATGTTTTCATCATTATTTAAAAAGAAACGGATAAGTGAAAATATTCCCTTTGACAGTGAAACAAAAAAATTATTTGACGAGGGTAATCTCCACTATACATCAGGTAATCTGGATAAAGCCCTTGAATTTTATGAAACATGTCTGAAACAGAATCCTTTCATACCTGACATATATAACAATAAAGGAGAGATTTTTTTATTAAAAAATGGCATAGACTCTGCTGCTGAAATATTCAAAGAAATAACGGAAAAATTTCATGATTACCCGTACGGCCATTACAACATGGCT
>JBEHWO010000283.1:0-9186 GCA_040217695.1 Vulcanimicrobiota bacterium
TCAAGTTTCCTTATTGCTTCGTCAGGGTTTCCTTCTTTTAATAATTTTTTACTTTTCTCATAGTCATCTTTTGCATTCACTGTATTTCTTACACGGGCGAGTTTTGCCTTCATATCCGGGTCATTCGGTTTCAGTACAAGAACCTTTGTGTAAAATTTTATTGCTTCATAGGGTTGATTTATACTTTCATAGATTTCTCCGAGTGTCTTAATATAAACAGGATTTGATGGGTTTATTTTTATTGCTTTCTGTATTTCTTTTATAGCTTCGTCAGGTTTTGATTTAAATTTGTAATTAATAAATCCTGTTCTGAAATGAGGCCAGTCGAGATTATCATTTATATTAACGGCATTCTGATAATGAGTGATAGCTCCGTCGTAATTATTTTTTCGGAACATTATATCTCCAATCAGGATGGAGTATTCTGTTGAATATTCTATCTTTAGAAGTTCCTCAAGTACAGAGATTGATTCATCAAATAGTTTTGGATCTTCAGACAGGTAACAGGATTTTGCGAGCCCCTGGAGATATTCTTTTTTCCTTTCTATTGCCATGGCTTTTCTATAGCTTTCCGCTGCTTTAAAATACTGGCCTGACTTGAATAAATTATTTCCTTCTTCAAAGTATTTTTTTGTAACACCGGCACTTGATACGAAACTGTACAGAGTATTCCCTGATGAAAAATAAAGAGTGCCGTTCGCAATAGCAGGAGACGCATGGGTCGGCCCTGAAACTTTCATTTTATACAGCAGGTGACCTCTTTTACCGTCAATGCAATATAGGTAATTGGTTATAACAAACACTATTTTGTTTGCAAGAGCGGGAGAGGAAAGTATGGGAGAATCGGTCTGATATGACCAGATTCTTGTACCTTTAAAGGCATCAAGACCATAGACATTCATATCGGTAGAAGTTATATATACCATGGAGTCTCCTGCTGCGGCATTTGTTTCTATCTTGCTCCCTGTATTAAAGAGCCATCTCATTTTTCCTGTATTTATATCTACGGCATAAAATTTCCCGTCAAAAGAACCTGTGTATAACATATTATTTTCAATAGAAGGGGTGGCGCTTACGGGAGAACGTGCATCAAATATCCATTTAGTCTGACCTGTTCTGGCATTTACCGCGAAAACGGAAGCAGACATATTACCGAAAAATACATTTTCTTCATATATTGCAGGACTCGATATTATTGATGCTCTTGAATCGAAGTCCCATAGTTTTCTTACAGTTGAAGTAATACCGGTAAGGGCATATAATTTATTATCACTGCTTCCTGCATAGAGTATATCATCATATACTGCAGGAGATGAAAATACAGGCCCGCCGGTTTTAAAATGCCATATCTTTCTCCCATTTGAAGCCTGCAATGCATAAATATTTGTATCATTTGAGCCGAAATATACCATGCCTTTATAATAACATGGCGAGGATATGACAGGTTTTCCCGTATCGAAAGCCCATTTTAATGAACCATTGTTTATATCTATACATAATAATTTCCCTGTTTTTGTTCCTGTAAAAAGCATACCGTCTCCCACACAGGGGGAAGATTTCGGAGGTACGTCAAAATGGTCATGTTGCCATAGAAGTGCAAGAGGGGATATGAGATCTGTATCGAAGGTCTGACAGGCTGTTCTTGAGGCATTTTTTGAGAACATAGGCCATGACTTTACCAGTTCTTTTTTTATTGCTTCAAATTTTCCTCTTATGAGATTAATCTGCTCAGGAGGAAGAACACCTTTGAACCCGGCAGCCATACCCCTGTATATTTCAGAAAGACCTTTTTCCATATTACCGAGATAATAATGTACCTCGCCTGCTCTGCCTGAATATTCACCTGTAGAAGGATCGCTTTTAGCAGCATCCTGATAATATTCCAGTGCTTTTTTATAGTTTTTCGTTAGAAGTTCCTGTTCTCCGAGAGAGAAGAATTTTCTGGCTCTATCAGTGCCTGACAGACTCCTGGTGCAGGTAAGAGTTTTAAGGTCTTCGAGCAGTTCTTTTGGTGTCTGATATCTCCTGTCTGCATCATTTTCCATTGCTTTCAGCAGTATTTTTTCCAGTTCTTCCGAGACAGAAGGATTTATTTTTCTTGCAGGGAGGAAATTAAAAGGTGTTTCGGAAGGATCTTTTTTTGTAATGGCTTCATACATGGTAACACCGAGAGAAAATATGTCAGATCTTATGTCAGATTTCCCTTTGTACTGTTCCGGTGCCGCATAACCGGGAGAGCCCATTCTCACTGTATCCATGGCATTGGGCTTCCATTCCCTTGCTATGGTAAAATCTATAATTTTTACCTTCCCGTCAGGTGTATGCTGGATATTTGAAGGTTTTATATCTCTTATGACTATGGGATTTGGTTTCTGATGGCTTAAATATACCAGGGTTTTTGTAAGTTCTGTCATCCATTCTATAACCACTTTTTCCGGTACAGGGCCTTTATATGAATTAATTGTTTTTTCCAGACTCTGCCCCGGAACAAATTCCACAACCAGAAAGTGGGTACCCATGTCCTGAAAATATTCATAGGCTCTCGGAAGTGACGGGTGGTTGAGTTTGGAAAGAAATGTATGCTCCTTCATAAAAAGCTGAATATTCTGTGCTTTTTCCTGGGGATTTTTAGATTGATCTATAAGACATTTCAGAACAAGATTATTCTGTCCTGTAAATTGATCGCATATCTGATAAACAATACACTGTCCTCCCCGGCCAAGGAGTCTTATTATCTGATATCTGTTTTTTAATTTTGTTCCCGGAGCTAAAGGATTAACCATTTAAACACTTATTTCAACTCTCTATGTAAAAGGTTTTCTCCCGTCACACGCGTTACGGGTCACGAGAAACGAAAATTTACAAATTATCTTTTATACCCTTTAAAAGTTTCATTAATTGTTCAGGTGATTTATGCCTCTGTGCCGGGTCTATTTGAACCATATTTAAAATCAGTTCCTGAATCCTGTCAGGCACAGAATCATTAAAGGTTTTAACAGGTATAATTTTTTTATAATAATGACTTTCCAGTATCATATTGGGAGTATCCCCTTCAAAAGGTAATTCACCTGTAAGTAATCTATAAAATATAATACCGAGAGAAAAGAGATCTGTTTTGAAATCCATAGATTTTTTTTCAAGTTTTTCCGGTGCCATATACTGCATCTGTCCTTTATAGACACCTATGGAATTTATCGAATAGCCATAAAGGTCCCTGCATATACAGTAATTATCGATTTTCACATGATCCGTTTCGGTAATAAGTATATTTGACGGTTTCAGATCGCCATGTATGACACCTTTAGCCTGACCGTAGCTCAGAGCCAGTGTCAGTTGATAGATTATATCTACTGCTTCTTTTAAATCTATAGGTGAATTTTTCGGAATAATCTCATCGAGTCTTCTGGATTTTACACTTTCCATGGCAATATATAGATTTTTCTCCGAACCATAATCATATACAGTGACAATATTCGGATGGTTAAGACCTTTCCATATTTCCATTTCTTCCTGAAAATATTTTATAAACACAGGGTCTTGAGCAAGGTAAGGCAATGGTATTTTTATAGTAACCTCCTGACCTGTATGGCAGTGGACTCCTCTGTAAATGGTAAAAAAGCTGTCGTCTGCAATTTTCCCTGTAATTTTATAATTTCCTACTATTTTATCCTTCCCATGAAGCCCGGTTTTTATAAAGACTTTTTTTACTAACCACAGGATACATAAAATAGTTATTATACCGGTAATAATGTATAAAAATGGAAAGGATTTTTTTGCCTTATTCAGTGTTATTTTTACTTCTTTTTCTTCCCCTTTTTTTATTCCAATCTCTCTTGTTTTACTTTCGTAGCCGGATTTTATTGCTTTTATAATGTGATTGCCCTCCGTAACAGAGAGAGCTATCAGCGGACTTCTTCCTGTTACATTACCATCTATATAAATATCTGCATCGGGAGGAAGGGTTCTTATTGTCAGTTTGCCGTTTTCAGCAGGATTATTTTCGTCTGCTTCTGGTTTTAATGTTACCTTTATATTTTCTATTTCTCCGCTTTTAATATTTATTTTTTCAGAATATGTGTCATAACCTTCCATTGTAACATTCAGAGTATGTTTACCAGATAGAACCAGTTTGAGATTCACAGGAGATTTACCGACATATACTTCATCCAGAAATACCTTGGCCCCTGCCGGAGAGGATGTGATGACCAGTCCTCCTTCTCTTTCCTGGAATACTATATGTATCGGTTTTGTAGGGCCCGGGACTATGTCTATTTCCTTGATTACTTCCTGCTGGTCTTTAAGAATAATTTTGAGGGTATGTTTTCCTTTAGGGATTTTATTTACAGGCAGAGGAGTGGTTCCCAGTTTTTTTCCGTCCAGGAATACAGTAGCACCTACAGGCTGGGAGTTTACGAATATGTCACCTGTTTCCTGTGAGAAAGCCCGGGAGCAGGATAATACAAGGAATAAAATAAGACCTGTTATCAATTTATTTATCAATGAATTAACCCCTGAAAAATTAAAAATTAGAATATAGGAAATTTCATTTCTTATGGCCTAAAATAAAGCTTTAGATGAAATTTGCTCCAGAGATTACTAGATAATCTAATATTTAATTTTGTAAAGTATGGAAAATTTCGAGTGTATTAGATGTTTTGTGTAAAGAATTTATTAGATATTTACACAAAATTTATGACAGTCTCTAAATTTTCTGAAAAATAACTATAATAAAATATATTTCTACGATTCTACGATATATTCTGAAATCCTTCTGAAATGATTGGGGCTAATTTCAATGATATATTGATATAATTTAATATACTCCTTTGCATAGATAAATGCATATTATGGAATTTCAGTGGCCAGCCACTTCCGAAAACAAATAATCCTCCTTTCTAATTGTCAGAACCAGGATTTTCAGGATTTAAGGATTTATAGGATTTTGTTTATCATTACTATGTATGGTGTAAAAATACTGACTCACGAACCAGTTCAACCAGGCGATACAAATGAAAGAGATAGAATTTTTTTTCGTGCATTAAATAAAAGTTCATTGGAAGGATGCCCTTTTGTAAGCCTTATAATTAACTCCTGATGTTGATTTAGTCATTATTTTGTAATGTACAGAAAAATCAAATTTTTTTTGGAAAATTGCAGAATTTTGACTCTTATTATTTATAGAAGGTTATTTATAAAAATATCATACCGGGAATTTAAACTGAAATAAAACAGAAGGAGGAGAAATATCTTATGGAAGAAGAAATCTTCAGGCCTAACGGCAGAAGTTATATCTATATACTGGCAAATACAAAATATGGACTCACCTATATAGGAATGACCGGCGATTTGATAGGAAAAATTTACAGCCATAGAAAAGATGTTTCCAGAAAAATTTCAAACAGATATAAAATTCATAATCTGGTTTATTATGAAACAGCAAAAGACATGACGGAAGCACTGAAAAGAAAGAAGTGCTTAAAAAATCTTTCAAGGAAAGAAAAGATGGAACTGATTGATGCAAAAAATCCTGAATGGCAAGATCTTTATTATAAAATTATTTTATAAAGAAAAATATAACATACAGGGAGGGTTATTTTATGATTGAAATTATTCACGCCAATACAGAAGAGAGAGAGACGTTATCTTCAACAAAGGAAAATAATAAAAAATTTAATGACGAAGGAATTGTACTTGTAGTTGATGATGAAGAATTTATCTGTCATGTGGCAAGAATTATGCTTGAGCGTATGGGTTTTAAAGTTCTGATTGCCAGAAACGGATGTGAGGCAGTAAAATTGTTTCAGAAATATCATGAAGATATTGTAGTTGTGCTACTCGACTTTGCCATGCCTGAAATGAACGGAGCAGATGCCTTTCTGGAACTTCGCCGTATTAAAAATGATATAAAGATTATATTATCTACCGGTTATAGTGATAACTACAGTTTTTTTAAGGATGATGAATATATGGCAATTCTGGAAAAGCCATATCAGATGGAAGATTTGATGGATATTTTACAGCATTTAATATATACGTGATTTTTTATAATTTAAATGTATAGGAATTTTCATTTTTTATGGCGTAAATTAAGCTTTAGATGAAATTTTATCTATAGAAACTTATTTAAATAATTTATAACATACAGGACTTTGTAATTTACAGAAAAAATTTCCCTGTTATATATACTATAATTGTTTATTTTTCTCGGCAAATCCATCTTTTTTTTGTTGCAAAAAAGGAAAAAAATGATTTTTAACGAATTTCCTGATTTGTATTGTCTTTCAGATTATTATAGTGTCTCTAAAATTTTCAATAAATATTCAGGAGGATTTTGATTGTGAGGAAATTGATGATTTTTACAGTAATATTCATCGTAATAAGTATCATATTTATCGGATGCGGAGATAATGAAACTGTCATAGTAACGTTCACCCCCACACCTTCTGTTTACGATATAGGTGTAAATCTGTCAGGTAATGTCACTGATAAAGGTATTCCCGTACCATATGCCTATGTGCGTCTCTATAAAATTACGGCACAATATTCAGAGTTTATAGCCCATCAGATAGCAGATGGAGATGGGAAATATAGCTTTACCAGTCTCCCTGCAGGAACATACAGGGTAGAAACATGGTTGAGCAAAAGTCTCTATGACAGCGGACAATCTTCAACAGGAGCAAATAATATTAACACTCCTTCTCCCGGCAATTATACATCCGATATTATAAATGGTAATATTGACCCTGTTCCCACATTTGTTCCTACTTCTACCCCTGTTCCTCAATCTACTCCTGTTCCTTCTGTTACTCCAACACCGACCGGAACTTCTACTCCGGAGAGTGGTGTATGGAATCCTGTTATTCAATAAAGGAGGTTTTTCTATGAATATATTAAGATATTTGATAATATTATTATTACCTTTCTGCCTGTCAGGATGCGGCAGTGATGCAACAGGAATAAATTCTATAAATCCTTCATCTTCGGGGACTGTTAATTTTACAGTCAATACACCTGATATTCCTGATAACACTAAAAGTATAACCGGTCAGGTAATAAACCCCTTCGTACAGACCATAGATATATATTTATACAATGCTATTGACAGTTTTGATCCGATGAATCCGACTGATTATACGGAAGATTCGTCCAATCAATGGCGTCAGGCCCGGAGAACTTCTCCCGGTGGTAACTGGTCTTCCGTAGGTTCTTTTGAGAATCTTCCTTTCGGGAAGAAGGTAGCTTTTTTTGTGGCAAAAAATGCTGAAGGAGCAGAAATGGCCAGAAGAACCCATTATTTTGAACTTACACCTGAGAATACCCCTCTGAATGATACAGTTAATCTCGGAGTGGATATAGGAGCATATGGCACTGTTAATCCAGGTAATATTATAGTTAATAAGAATGATACCCTTTTCTGGTTTAACGGTGGCCCCCGGCAGATTTCATTGAACTTCACCACTACAGGTTCATATATGTCATCTGATAATAAAAATGTAACGATTCCTTCTATGGAACTGGTATCAAGACAGTTTATAAAGACAGGAAATTATACATATAATGTAGCCGGATCTTCTGAAAATTATACTGTCTGTGTAAATGATCAGACATCTATTACAGATAATACAAATAAAGTCTTACTTTATCATAACGATATACTTGTAAATACATATTCTACAATAGGTGATGCAATTACTGCCGCTGTTCCCGGAGATACGATTTTAGCAGGAGCAGGAGTCTACAAGGAATCTCTTAATATAACCAAACCTCTTACTATTAAAGGAGAAAATAAAGAAACTACCATAATACAGCCGGAAGCCCTGTGTAATTACAGTGCTGTTTATATATATCCTTCCGTTTCAGGAACAACGGATTTTAGTAATTTTACAGTTCAGGGCATATCCTATTATCCTGTGAAGCAATACGGAATTCGTGCGGAAAATACTGCTACAGCACAGTATTTGAATATACATGACAATATAGTAAATAATATTTCTACCAATTCCGGCACTTACAGTGCCGCTATAGTTGTGGTCAATCAGAATCTTATTACAGGCAATATAAGTAATAATACTGTCAGCGGTTACAGTTGTTCTACAAATAACTGGGGTATTGCATTATGGTGGGGAAGTGCTTCCACTGCTGTTACAATCAGCGGAAATACCTGTACCGGTTCTTCTACTACAGGAAAATCTACAGGTATTTACATAGATGACGGCAATCAGGTTACTTTACAGGGTAACAGGGTGGCCTACCATACGGGAGAGAATGATAAAGGTATTTATGTAGACTGCAGTGCAGCAGGGCCGGGAGCTTTTTTGAAGATTAATTCCCGTAATAATATTCAGAATAATACCGTAAATATAGGTCTGTCTCTGGCCGGATATAATGTGCCTGTACTGGATATAAAAAATAATATTATATCCTATGGTATTAAAAAAGGTATTGATATTGAGAGTGCCGGTATAGCGTCCAATGTCCTTTCCATTGAGGATAATATGATGACAGGCAGTCCTTCCGCCATTGTATTTGAAGCGACTTATACTCAGTTAGATACACCGCCTGTCATATCGGGAAATTTTATCAGTACGTCCGGTACCGTAACTCCTGGTTACATAAGTGGCGGCCTTGTTTATCTGAATGATAATCCCGCAGAAGGAACCATTGCCCTGGATGCAGCCGGTAACTGGTGGGGATCTTCCGGAGGCCCTTCGTCAAATGGTACCTATACTGCAGGTGGAGCTATGGCGGATCAGGGGGATAATAGTAAAGTGGCAAACGGCACAGGAGCGGCACTGTCTTCGTATAACAGTGGCGGGACGGCAGCAGTGGACAGGAGAATTATCTTTTATCCTTTCATGCCGGCTGAGCCGGCTGTTCCGTAGGAATTTATCTGAATAAAACAAAGTGGGCGACTTTAAAGCCGTCCCCTTTTTAAATTATGGTAACTATTGGCCAGGTAAAGTTGGCAATATACTTAAAAATTATTTTACCATTATGCAAATATTATTTATTATATTATCAACTTCTTTTTTCATTAAATTCTTATCAAAGTTATACTTTTTATTAAACTCAATACTTGATCTAATTGTAAAAATATAATAATTACTACAATATATGGCATAAAAATTATCATAGGAAGAGGTATATTTATCCGCACTTAATCCTTCAAACTTAATTTGTTTCTTA
>JBEHWO010000284.1:0-9123 GCA_040217695.1 Vulcanimicrobiota bacterium
TTATCAGAAAAAAAAAAATCAATTAATACAAAACAATATGTTGAACAAATAAATTTATAGTTACTTTCCTGGTTGACCGACAAATCTCTAAAATGTCAGAACCAGGATTTACAGGATTATAAGATTAATAGGATTTTATAAACAATAGTATCTCGCATTAATCTTTTATAAAACATAGATTTTAAGAAATAATTTTAGAAGAGACTGTTTTTTAGATATAATAAAAGACAATTTTGAACAATTGGTCATAGAATTTATAAATTATATTATGAAGATTGATAAAATTTGTCAGTCAACCAGATTATGAACTATACTTTTGCAGATTTTAAAAACTGTAATAATCTATTCAATTTTCAGGTGTCAGGTGCTGGTCAGGAAGATTAAAATCCAGAGCCCAAAATCAAGAACCTATTTAACTATAAAGTCAGTAAAAACAAGGAAATTATGAAAAAGTTCAAAAATATAGTCTTTTATATAGTTGATTCATGTTATCTTTTATGATAACATAAAGATATGAATAAACATAAAATTCAAATTTACAATGGTAAGTATTTTACAGTTGAATTTTACCAGGATTGCCAGGAAAATATCCCTGCTCTTGATTATTATGAGGAACTTACAAAGAAAGAAAGAGCACGATTTTTTGCCTTAATTGAAAAATTAGCAAATAGCCCTTATGGAAAATTTCTTCCTGAACATATGTACAGACTGGAAGACACGGAAAATTCTATTTATGCTCTGAAGTTTGATAATAACAGATATCTTAACTTTACTACTATCGACAGGAAAATTATCATTACTAATGGTTTTAAAAAGAAAACCCGGAAATTAGGGAAGAGAGAAAAAGAAGCTCTGAGCTTTGCAATAAAAGCAAAAAGAGACTATATAAAAAGAGTAAAGGAGGATACTTATTATGTGCGAGACTCTATTTGAAAAAGAAATGCAAGATACAGAATTTAAAGAGATGTTTCACCAGGCTCAGAAAGATCTTGATTTAGAAATACAGTTCTTTGAAGCTTTAAAAGAAAAAAATTTAACTTATGAAGATTTTGCCAGAAAGATAGGCACTTCCAGAAGTAATATTTGTCGTGACCTGAAAGGTAAAGGCATACAAAAAGCCAGCCTGAATAGAATTAGAAAAATGGCAGAAGTTTTAGACATGGAATTGATTATAAAACTTATTCCTAAAAGATCTAAAAAGCAAGTTGTATAAATGAAATTTAATATATCTGACCTGGTTGACTGACAAATTTTATCAATATTCATAACTTTGCTTTTTCACTATTTATAGTAAAAACAAATGCTCTCAGACAGATGAAAAAATATAAACTGACAGAACTTCAAGAACAGACACTGCTGCACTTTATTGACAGACTTTTGTTTTTAAATAAAAAAAGAGAAAAAAGAATTTACAGATATAATAATTAAAGACAGGAATTATGAGGAGGTGGCACATATGCTTATTACATGGCAGGAAGATTTCTTAAAAGAAGGCATGGAAAAAGGCATGGAAAAAGCAAAAATAGATTCTGCAAAAAAAATGCTGGAAGATAAAATTGATAAATGTAATCGCTAAATATACAGGGGTTATGATAAAAGAGATTAAAGAATTGATGAAAGAAGACAGGGATTAATGGGATGGAAATGGATAACAGGATTTTTTGTCGATAGCTCATTCCGGCAGAATTATTACCAGTCCTGTTATTCTTCCATCCTTCATAATCATGAGGCCTGTGCCGATTTATAAGAGATTAAATTCCAGAGCTTAATTGCAAAAGGAACATAGCCATGATAATATAATAAATAGAGAACAGGCAGCTTAAACGGAGGTGTATGTTTATGGTTCAGACTATAGAGGTAATTTATGAAGATAATGTGTTAAAACCTGTCAATCCTATAAAAGGGCTGGCAGAACATGAAAAAATATCAATAATAATTTACCCCGGAAAATCAAAGGATAAACTCCGTAAGATTGCAGGAACGCTGGATAAAGAAGAAGCTGACAGGATGCAAAAATTAATAGATGAGGAGTTTGGTAAAATTGAAGGTGAGTGGTAAAATGGCTGTTGATACCAATGCAGTTATTGCATACAGAAAAGGGAGTGAAGAAGTATGTGCAATAATTGACAGAGTAGAAATACTTTTTGTTCCCGCCATAGTTCTCGGAGAATTACTCTATGGTGCAATTAACAGCAAACAGGCTGAAGAAAATAAAAAGGCTATATATGACTTTCTAGAAAATTCCGTTTTGCTCCCCATAGATGAAGCTATCTGCAGCAGATATTCCACCTTACGTTTCTGTCTTAAACAGGCAGGTAATCCTATACCGGAAAATGACATATGGATAGCAGGTATCTGCCTGGAATACAATCTCATGCTTTTAACCAGGGATAAACATTTTGAAAAAATCCCCGGGCTAAAAGTTATAACCTGGAAAGAATGAAAGTTCACCCCTTGCATATAAGGCATGGCAAGCTCTTCTTCATCGATAAATCCATTTTGAGATCTTGAAATCCCAGAACAATCCTGTACTTCATTATGAGTTTTTCTGCATATATCTTCCAGAAACAATTCGATTTTTCTTACAAAATCACTGAATTGTACTCAGGATGGCAGTTTATTTTTAATTAAAGTATAACTCTAATCTGAAGGGGATGAGCCGGATATTTCCTTTTGCTCTGTCCTGGAAATCCGACTCATCGCTGCAGAAAATTCAAATTCTAATTAGAAAATTTCATTTTTCCATGAAGGTGTGGGAGTATTTGTAGGTGTATTCGTAGGCCCTCCCGGCGTGTTTGTCGCTGTCGGAGTATTTGTTGGCCCTCCGGGTGTATTTGTTGGCCCTGACGGTGTATTCGTTACAGTCGGCGTATTCGTCACAGCAGGTGTTACAGTCGGCGTTGCAGTAGGGTCAATTGTTCCTGCCGTAACATTTAGAGTAACAGTCCCTTCTGTAACAGTTATATTTACCGCTCCTATCGGGCTTCCCGGAGATGAATTACGGTCTCCCTCGGAACGCCAGATTTCTATCCTGTAATTTCCCGGAGGAAGAGAAGCGAACAGATAATTTCCGAAGTTATCTGCAATAGCAGAAAGAGAAGCGGACAATCCCTGGTTTACACATACAACGAATGCATTCGGTATGGGCGTGCCGTTTATTTCAAGAGCCTGGCCCTTTATAGTGACAAGATCAGGTATCGCAGTTGACGTAACTGTCGGAGGCACAGTAATCTGATTAGAGCCGCTGTCACCACAGCCGGCTATGATAATACCCGATATAATACTCAGTACGATGATTGCTATTAGAAGGTTTTTTGACATTGTAAATATACATCCCTTTCTGGTTTATATTCGTAACGCGTGACGGGAAGAAGACCTTTATTACATGCTTATGGTCAATAAATCACCCGGCACAGAGCCGGTAAATCTTATATCATAAATGTAACATTATATACAGTTTACATTTTATCAGAAAAAAAAATCAATTAATACAAAACAATATTTTATATATATTTCATAACTTATTAAAATTCAAGTGAATCGTGAGCAGTAAAGACAATCTTCCACTCACACTTCACGATTCACGACTCACGACTCACGATAATTACTCTGGAACTATTTCATTAAAATTGCTTTTAGAAGAATCTATTGAAAATAAAAAAACATCGTGATAAGATGATAAAAAAATCCGGGAGTAGCAGAAACATGCTTCTAATAAATCCGCCCGTAACAAAACCATGCGAACCTCCTGCCGGCATTGCAAAAATTTCCGGCTTCCTGAAAGGTCATGGCATAAAACATAGACTTCTGGACGCAAATCTGGAAGGCATTTACAGTATTCTGGAAGAAAAACCGGCTCTTTATGACACATGGACTAAAAGAGCATGGAAAAATATTTCACAGAATCTGGCTTATTTAAAGGGCAAATATCATAATTTCGACACTTATAAACGGGCCGTTATGGATATAAACAGATTAATTGAAATAAAGGGTAAAACCGGCGGTATTCAAATGAGCCTTTCTGATTACAGATCCGGGAATCTGTCTCCTGTAAAAAGTAAGGATCTGATAGAATCAGCAGAAACTTTCGAGAAAAATCTCTTCTATACTTATTTCAATACAGGGTTAAGAGACATTATAGAAGCAGAAAAACCTTCAATCGCCGGTTTTTCATTGAATTATCTGAGCCAGGCTCTCTGCACCTTTGCCATGGCAGGTTTTTTAAGGAAACATTATCCTGACATAAAAATTGTTCTCGGAGGAGGTCTTGTCACATCGTGGATGAGAAATCCTGCGTGGAAAAATCCTTTCGGTGGACTCATTGACAGGTTCATAGACGGCGCCGGTGAATATAAGCTGATTGAAATGACAGGGAAAATCCCGCTACAGGATAATTATTGCCCGGATTACTCACTTTTTCCCCATAGAAAATATCTTGCTCCGGGTAATATCCTTCCTTACAGTACTTCTACCGGCTGTTACTGGAATAAATGTTCCTTCTGTCCCGAAAGAGCGGAGAAGAATCTCTATAAGCCTGTGGCCCATGAAAAAGTTCTGTCTGACCTGAAATACCTCACAGAAGAAACAGACCCTGTAATGATACATTTACTGGATAATGCCACAGCACCTTCCCTCATGAAAAAACTGGCAGCACATCCTCTCTCTGTACCCTGGTATTGTTTCACAAGATTTACCGATGATCTTGGAGAAGAAGATTTTACTGAAGCACTTAAAAAATCAGGGTGTGTAATGTTAAAACTCGGTCTCGAATCAGGTTCCCCGCATGTGCTGGATAAGATGCAAAAAGGCATAGATTTAACTATGGTTTCCGGGATCTTAAAAAATCTTAAAAAATCAGGAATTGCCACCTATATATATCTTCTCTTCGGTACGCCCCGGGAAACATTTTTAGAGGCAAAAAAAACTATGGAATTTGTTCTTCACCACAGTGAATATATAGATTTCTTAAATATAGCCCTCTTCAATATGCCTGTTTATGGCCCTGACACGAATACTGTAGAAACAAAAGGATTTTACGAAGGAGATTTATCACTTTATACGGATTTCATCCATCCTTTCGGATGGAACAGGAAAGAAGTCAGAAATTTTATTGATAAAGATTTTAAGAAAAATCCTGTAATTGCAGATATTATAAAAAGGAATCCGCCCTTTTTCACATCAAACCATGCAGCTTTTTTTGTGTAACCGTCATGACCGTTCCGGTCACAACAAAGCATGAAAATTTATTCCTCCCGTGACGCGTCACGCGTTACGCGTCACGATTCTCATATAAACCGCCATGACCGCCGGTGAGCACAAAAAAGAACCTATTCCTCTCTTCACCCTTCACGATTAAACAAGAATAATCTCTGTTACAATCTTTCTGGCCTCACCGGTTTTTACGAGTTTAAAAATCAGATTAATATCTTTATAATGGTAAAAAGTTATGTATTTCCCGGAAGCTTCTGCGGTAAAATTCTCTCCGTACGTTTTTATCACGTCTTCTAAAGGAGAGTAAAGGCCTATGCCTCTGTCAGTTTCATGGAGCCCGTTCCAGACACCTATTCTGCTTATTTTTTCCACTGAGTCACATAAAAAATAAAGACCGCAGTTTTTACCGTATTTTATTTTATCGAGTCTGTATTTTTCAACATACCCTCTGGATTTCAATATCTCTATGGCACGGGCCTCATAATCTCCGATAGCGATAATCTCTTCCAGTCTTTCTATTCTGAGAATTCTCCTCAGAGGATCTATAATAAACTTTGCATGACTTTCTTCCGGAGAGCAGTTTTCACAGATAAAAAGTCCCTTCTTCTTTGAAATCCAGTTGCATCCGCCTTTGTGGCAGAAATAGTCTTCACAGCCGCTGCAAAAGGCAAATTTCTTATGACCTTTTCTGCCACATTCCCTGCATACAATTTCTTCTTCTGAATTCATAAGCATTTCTCCGGTATATTGCCACCCATCACGCGTGACGCTAACGCGTCACGCGTCACGATTATTATCCGTTATATTTCTTACTGTATTGATCCGACACTATAGTTTTAACTTCAGGATAATTTAATTCCTTTTCAACCCTGTTTCTCAATCTCCTGAGTCCGTTGTAGGCATTCTGAGATTCCGGGTAATAGGAATTATAAAGGGCTGCATTAAAGCCATGCATAATGATGAGTTTTATATGTTCCAGATCTAGATTGAACACTTTGGCGGCAATATAAAGTTCTTTTGTAACGGTCGTATTTGAAACCAGTCTGTTATCCGTGCATATGGCTGTTCTGAGTCTGTGTTCCAGATAATACTTAAAGGGATGGTCTTCAAAATTGGTAAGTTCTGCACAGGTCTGAAGATTACTCGACAGACATATCTCCATAGGAACTCTTTCATTCATGAAATAGGTGAGCAATAATTTATTGGTATAAAGATTTGTGCCATGACCGATTCGTTTACAGTGAAGATAATTTATAGATTCTTCTATAGACTCTGCTCCAACTGCTTCTCCTGCATGAATGGTTATGGGGACATAGCCGTTTGTAACATGATAAAAAGCTTTCTCATAAGTTCTTGCAGGATTGCCGTCTTCGCCGCCTGCCAGGTCAAATCCCACTACATGATGATCCTGTTTCGCCATTTCCACCGTATGCTGTGCAGCCTGCATGGCCAGATAAATAGAGGCTTCCTTCTGTGTCGCATAAGGCAGGGATTTCAATAAATTATCTGCAATACCGCATGGCACATAATGCCTCATCGAACATATAATCAAACCTGTAACAATATCATATTCTTTTTCAACCTTTTCCATACCCATTAATACTGATTTTGTAACCTCTTCCAGAGTCATTCCTTTGTTTGTATGAAGTATGGGAGCAAATCTTATCTCCATATATCTTACATTTTCTTTTGCCGCATCTTCACATAATTCAAAGGCAATTCTCTCCAGCGATTCAGGTTCCTGCATTACAGAGTTTGTTATCTCAAAGGCCTTTAAATACTCTACGAGAGATTTTTCTTTTTGAAACATCATATCGTCTTTAACAACCATCTGGGCGATTTTATCTTTATCTATAGGATAGGCTATCCCCTGCTTCTGTATTAACTCTATAATGGTCTCAAGCCTGAGTCCTCCGTCAAGATGACAGTGTAAATCAGTCTTCGGAAGGGCAAGGATCTGGTCATAAAGGGGATCATTAATCATGTTTCTTAAAAATTCTTTTGTTTGTTCTTCTGTCATAATAATGCTCCTAACATAGTTTATTTATAGTATAATTCATAATCATAGAAAATTCAAATCACAATTGCGTTAAAAAATGACAGGTGATTTTATATACAATGGAAAAAGAAATTTGTCATAGAATACTCGGAGTGAAAAGTGAAAAGTGAAAAGTGAAAAAAAATGGATTTTACTTACTTTTCACTATTCACTATTCACTTTTCACTGATTAACAGATTTATGAAATCAAATGCAATTTCCAGTAAAAGTGAAACTACCTGTCATAAAAAAATGCTATCTCTTTTTCTTCAGAGATGCAGGTGTTAAATTATACTCTGCATCTGCCACTTCGTCTTTAATATAGGTAATCTTTGAAGCGGCATTATAAAGGTCATTATAGGTGCCTCCATTTTCCGCATAGGCATTTAAATCACTGATGACATTATTCAGATCATTCTGCCACCAGTGGTATGTTACAGTATCGAGTGACGGCATAAGCTCATCTCTTATATATCTGATATCATACTGGATATCGCTGTAGTAATCTACATAGTTTTTCACATCTTCCCCGTAATAGGCTTTATCGGCCTGGGAATAAATATCATAATATAAATTATTCAGACCGGATTTTATTACTTTCAGGCGTTCATAATCTTCATTGCCAACGGGAACAGGAGTGGGAGTCGTTCCCGGGACAGGTGTTACATAGGGGACATAAGAGCCCAGTGTTATAAAAGCCGGTTCTACTTTTACGGTCTGACCTGACATAACAGTGGCTTTGACATAATAATAGGAATATACATCTGCATCTGCCGGTATCACGAGATTCACAGGAGTCGAAGGTATGGAAACATTTCCTATGGAAGGAATGTTTGCAGTACCTCCTGAAGAGGTAACAGTATTTATAACAAGTTCTTCACCTGTATAAAGATTCTCCTTTACCAGGTCGAATTTTATGCCTGTGTACTGTAAATTTACAGCTTCATTACCGATATTTATAATACCTACCTGTGCTTTAATGGTTTCGCCTGGATCATAGGCCGGTTCATCGGTATATACCATAGCATTGAGAGAAGATGACACTTCCGATGAAACAGTAAAATCCTGTCTTACAGCACCCTGAACAGACAGATTTGTCTGAGCCGCAGTCTGGCCGTAGTGAACACTTACCTTTACATTATAAGCTCCGTAAGGTAAATCATAGAGCTTATAATAACCCTTATCATCTGTCATGGCCATAGAATAGGAATAAGTTTCCGAAGAACTCTCTGCTTCAACAATAGCATATACCACAGGATTTCCTGCCATATTTTTCACATATCCCTCTACTGTGCCGACACTGTTACCTGAAACAACAGTCAGATTTAAGGATAAAGTCCTGTTATTAACAGTGGCAGTAATCTGTCCTGTACCGGCAGAAGTTGATATAAAGAAACCTGGAAGAATAGCAAAATAACCGGCTTCATTATTGCTGACTGCCCACGTAATTTCATCTGAAACAGTATACCATTTAGCCCCTGATTTACCTGCCACATAAAACGTTTCCACATCGCCGGCTTTCATTGTAAAGGTACCGGCTGTGTCATCATAAGGCGGAATTATTCTTAAATCTGTAAGCTGTGAAGCAGGCATAGCACCTTCCAGAACAGGGTAACCTGCAGGTGGTATGGAAGGAGCTTCTACAATTAAATCAATATTATTTAAATTACCTGTTTCAGACAGAGTGGTTCCGAAATTGAAATATCCCGAACTATCTGTCCTCTGAATGAGAGAAGGATTTTTTGCATATCTTACAGTAACACGTGCAGGAGTAAAACCTGCAGGAGGATTTGTATTAGTTGCCAGAATAACTATCTGGGAAGAAGCATTTTTATAAACATAACCGCTTTTCCCCAGAGCATTACCCTGAGATG
>JBEHWO010000285.1:0-9093 GCA_040217695.1 Vulcanimicrobiota bacterium
AACTGAATAAAATCCCCCCTCACCTTAAACATACTACTGCGCCAATAGTAAGTACCATAAATTTTGTATTAACATCCTGTAATAGAGAGAACTTTAATGAAGATCTCCATAAAATTGCACGGCAAACAAATTCTATTATAGGGCTTTATGATAAAGATGGGAATCTTCTTTTAAAAACAGGGGATATACCGGCAAAATTAGATAAAAATACAATTCTGGAAGTCGCCGGAGATAGTATTTCTGTATTTTTCGTAAATGACAGACCTTTTCTGGTTTTCCCTGTGAATAATTCTCATTTCCCTTATGCCAGTATATCAACCGGGGAACATCATATGCTGGACAGAATTACAATTTTAATATTACTCGGTATAAGTATAGCTCTTTCCATACTGGTTTATCCCCTCACCAGATATCTTACGAAACCTCTTGAAGAGATAACAAAAAAGGCCATTAAAATTTCAGAAGGAGATTTTTCTGCTATCGATACGGATTTTCGTCAGAAAAGCGGTGATGAAATAGCCAGGCTTACGGAAGCTTTTTACCATATGGCCTATGAACTGTCTCTCATGATAGGAAGTAAAAAAGAACTTATATCGGATATATCTCATGAACTTGGTTCTCCTCTGAGCAGGATGCAGGTTTCGCTGGATATAATAGAAGATGATTTACAGAACAATCAATTACCGGATAAAGATGTTGTAGAGAAACTATCCAGAAATATCAAGGAAATGTCCAGGCTGCTTAAAGAATTGCTGGATCTGTCCAGAATAGATACAGGTTATGTATTGAAGAAAGAAAGGTTTGATATAGAGGAACTTATTTCTGTTATTATACAGAAATTTCAGCTATTACTGGAGAAGAAGAATCTCAGTGTAGAGATTGTTAATAACGATCATATTCCGGAAATATATGCCGATAAAAGCAGATTATCCAGGGGTTTTGAAAACCTTCTTTTAAACGCAATAGAATATTCCAATTCAGGCGGACTTATTGCTATTACCATAAAAAAGGAAGAGGGAGATCATTTTTCTGTTACCATAAAAGACGACGGGCCGGGAATAAAAAAAGAAAACAGAGAAAAAATCTTTACTGCTTTTTTCAGAGAAGATGCCTCAAGAACGAGAGAAACAGGCGGAACAGGGCTGGGACTTGCAATAGTAAAAAAAATAATAATGCTCCATGGAGGAAAAATATGGCTTGCAAATCCCGGTGAGAAAGGTGCACAGATCACTTTTAAGATTTAAGCGAATAAGTCCGGTACTTCGAATGTTGATTATCGATTCATTTCAGTCATATGCCACGACTTTTATAGAATTTGTCGAAATTTGTTAGAATTTGTTAGAATTTCGTAAAACTTCCTTTATAATTTTACCTTACACTGATAAGTGATGAAAGAGATAAACATATGTAAATAACATCAGATGTAACAAAAAGGAGGATTTTATTATGTTAGGAGCAATCGGCGGAAATAATCTTAATAACCGGATCGGTGGAAATAATTCCATGTCTCAGTTACAACAGAATGGTAACAATCAGGGACAGAATGTATCAAATGATCAGATGGCAGAAAAACTGGCATCTGAGCATTCTCTGGAAGAATTACAGAAGGAATATCAGAGTCTATCAAGTGGTGGCGGCAGTGTAATCGGTAATGCCGGCGGAGCCGGTGCACCGCAACTGGATAACAATACGAAACTGGATATAATTCAAAAGGCTCTTGTAGTAAAACAACAGGGTGGAAACAATGACACCACTCAACTGTCAGCCGATTCACAGGATGGCGGAACTGCAGGGAATACCAATCAGATTTCGGCTTTTTCTAATTCTATGCAGGATATTGCCGGTCAGTAATCAGAGTAAGTGAATAGTGAGTAGAACAGGATGATACACGCTCACTATTCACCTGGTTCTTATAACGCTAAATCGCTGGTTATAGTCGTGACGCGAGAATAGTAATCGCTAATTTTACCTGAATAAATAGTTAAACCTGTGTGAGGAGGAACTGCAATATGCCTGAAAGACATGAAGAAAACTTTAACCTGCCGGGAACAATCGATAAAGGCTTTCTGAAAAAGGAAGGTAATAAATCCGGGAATGGTATGAGAGAAATTAATATAACCGGAGAAGGAAAGCACATCCCTTTTAATCATACGTCTCATGATGACATGATGAAATTTATGGCCGGTAATGTATCTACAGCATCTTATTCGGAAATAGAAGCAATTGTAAGTATTATGACTAAAAAGCATAATCAACAGGAACTTGACAGAGATGAAGAAGCAAAACTTTATTCCTTTAAAGGAAGATTGAAGTCTACTTTAAATTCCACTACTGCAGGACAGGACTATTTGAAAGGAAAGTATCAGAGTTTTTAGGTATGGATACAGCACAGAATAAGATATTATCTAAAAATATAAGTTTTTGCCCTTTTATGAGAGATCACTGGTATGACTGCTATTGTACTGACATGATTGGAATGGATATAAATTCAGTTTTTTATTACTGTATCGAACATTTTAACGAATGTGATACTTATAAAAAAACGAAGTCTATTTATGACAAGGTGGCCTGAAATGTAAAACGAAGCAATACCGGATTGCTTCGTTTTACTAACAGGAATGACCTGAGGGGTCACAGTCAAATATGAAAGTTAACAAACAGTGAAGCATAAGACTTCATCATTTTCATATAAATAAATTATTATTTTTTTACTCTTTTAAATACACCGCATCCGTCCCTGTTGATTATATCCAGAGTAAGGATTGTAGCTTCGGGCGTATAATCTGTTTGAAATGTAGCAAATCCTCCTTCTTCACTACCAACTAACGAAGAGATAAATATATCTCTGTCCCAGTGTTTCAGAAAGATATTCATGTTCTTCGGCCCTATTGTTATAATGAGTCCCTTATCTTTTTCAGAAACAGTAATTTCTCCGTATATATCATTACTGTACGTGCCTGTATAATTTTTAAGCTCCATAGGAGGTGACGGATTTTTCGGAGGTACCGGAACATTTGCAGGGTCTTCCTTTTTTTTCTCCCTTGCAAGATATTCACCGCTCCAGTCACGTCCGGGTCTGTCAAAATACATATCGAAGAACCTGTATGCAAGAGAATCGGGAAGTTCCGTATCTGAAAGATTGGAGAGGACTACAATCCCGATTTTTGCCTCGGGCACTATGGCTATCATAGTTTTAAATCCTGATGTTCCTCCGTTATGCCATACTATATCACATGGTGTATTTTCCCTGTAGACCCATCCCTGGCAGTAATATTGAAGCGGTTGATTTTCCACTGGAGGTGCACAGGTCTTAGGTGAATGTATAAAGGTCATATTCTCTTCACTTATGAGGGATTTATTCTGAAAAGTTCCGCTATTTATCTGAAAAGTAAGCCATTTTGCCATATCAGTGATGTCCGAGTTTATACCTCCTGCGGGGCCATAGATATAAGTCCAGTGCATATAAGGCCAGTCCATGGGAAGAGCTGTAATATTGCCATTTATTTTTGTATGTGTGAAAGCTGAATTTTTACCTTCTGTGTAGGATTTTATATCTGTAGAGCTATTATTCATGCCGATGGGATTGAAAATTCTTTCTTTAATATTTTCTTCCCATGTTTTACATGATAGTTTTTCTACAAGTTCTGCGGCAACAAGCCAGAGATTGTTCTGATAGGCAAAGTCACCGCGAAAACTGCCGGCAGGTTTTATATCGCGAATATTATGAATTATATACTGACGATCATAACCGAAGAAGGATAGACCATCTGCAGCGTAAGGAGGCATGCCGCTGCGCTGTGCCATGAGATCGGTAACGGTAAATTCCCTTGTAACCCAGGGATCATACATCATAAAATCGGGAAGATAATTTATAACTTTATCATCCCATCCGACTTTTCCTTCATCCACCATCATTGCCACAAGGGCTGACGTAAATGCCTTCGATGTAGAACCTATCTGGAAAAGGGTATCTTCCGTTACCGGATCGGTTTTCCCCGTTTCCCTGACTCCAAATGTTTTTTTGTATATTATTTCATCACCTCTGACAATGGCTATAGCCATGCCAGGAACCTGCCAGTCAGCCATACCGGATTTTGCATATGCTTCAAAATCTGAAAGAATTACTTTGAGTTTTTCACTGTCAGGGCCTTTCGTATAATCAGAGGCGTAGATTGTAGATGAAATGAGGAGAAATACCATGGAGAGAAGCATCAGAAAAAATAATTTGTGTTTCATATGTATCAATCCTTTCTTTAATTGTTGGTATAATATTATAACATGGAGTATAGTGTATTTCATAACTTATTAGAATTTAAGTTGTCGTGACGCGTGACGGGTTTAATCCCTGCGCATCGCGCATTACGAGGTTATTATTCAGGAGTGAAATGCTTCTACCGCGCCTTATTGGATTTTTTGTTATTACGGTTTGCTATATAACCTGTTATACATAAAATTATTATGGATATAACTATAACTTCAAGAGGAATTCCAATTTTATGTAAACATAAAACGATAAAATGTCCTAAAAGTTCCATGTCGATTTATCCATTCATTTTTTTACCTGTTAGAAGTGTAAAATCCCTGTAACGATCTGAAAATTGTTTTATCGTAAGCTGCTCAAACCCTGCGGAAACCATCATGGTCTTTACTTCTTCATCTGTATATGTATTTATCCCGTAAGGGGTAAATCCTTTTTTATCCAGATCTTTTTTACAGGTATAAGTCAATACAAAGAGTCCCTTTTTTTTTAATATACGATAAACCTCTGATATGCCTTTTTCCGGTTCTTTCCAGTAGAAGATTGAATTTACAGAACTGGCCTTCATAAAGTGTTCACTACCGTATGGTATTGCTTCTACTGATGCACATTGAATATCCAGTCGTCCCTTTTTTATTATTTCCATGCGTTTTTTTCTGAAATTCTCCACCATTGCCTTTGATGAATCTATACCCGATATATATCCGTCACTTATTCTATTTATAATTTTTTCAAGGAGATAACCTCCTCCGAAACCAATATCAATTATACTATCATCTTTGTTAACTTCAAGATGTTCCATTGTTACATCATTCAGACTGGCATTTCTTCTGTTCCATAAAGAACCAAGTATGAATTTCCCTATAATACCATCAGGATTTTTTAACTGCTCAGCAATGAATTTATGAAACATATTATATTATTTCCTTTCCGCAATGAGGACAAACCTTTGTAGCTTCCTTATTGTTTCGGATGTTTTCCAGAAAACCCGCACTGATGATACCGGTTGGTAAAGCACATATACCGACACCTATTATTGCTATCAATGAAGATATTATTTTCCCTGCAGTGGTTACGGGATAAATATCTCCGTAACCTACAGTGGTTAATGTAGCAATTCCCCACCACATGGCATGAGGAATACTTGTGAATTTATCCGGTTGTGCGTTATATTCTGTATAATATAAAAGAGATGATGACAGTAATAGAAAAAATAATAATATCCCTACAGTAATTATAAGCTGCTCTTTTTTTCTTTTAATTGCTATATTCATTGCTTCCAACGCAACTGAATAACGTCCAAGTTTTGCAATTCTAAATAATCTGGTCAGCCTGATAGATCTTATAAATCGAAAATCAATATTCATAAAAGGAAGATAAAAAGGAAGGATTGCTAATAAATCGATAATAGCAAGAGGAGTAAATATATATTTTATTCTTCCTGTTACAGGATGAGAAAAGTCAGTATTTTCTGTTATCACCCATAGCCTTAACAGGTATTCTATCGTAAACACTATAACAGAAAAAACTTCGAATAGATAAAATAATTTTGCATAAGGTTGATATATTGATTTACATGTTTCAAGTATTACTGCAATTACATTTAAGATAATTAAATAAAGAATAAAGAGTTTTATATGATTTTCTACTCGATTGCCTGATTCTGTAGAATCAAGCATGTTATAAATTTTCCTCTTTAAAATTTTATAAGGTTCCATTGTGGTACTTATGAATTACTCCTCTTTAAAATCTTATAAGGTTCCATTCCGGTACTTATGAATTACTCCTTAAAAAGATAATTATTAAATTTTTTACTGACCTGAGCATAAGCATGTAATAAACGTATTTCTCCCGTCACGCGTTACGCGTCACGAGAGCGTATCTGTATTATTTATGCTTACCTCAGTAATATTACTGCCCTTTATCCAATCCTTTATTTTTATGGCATGATAACAGGATTTTTATAATCAATTTATAATTATTATATCATAGAATATGCCTCATATAAACAGGAGGTTCGTAAGATATTTTGATATTACTCAGTAATAGCAGGACTTAACATTTCAAAAGAGAATTATGCCGGGAATAAGAAGATTTTTCATTGCAACCGGGCGGTGAACTCCAGTAGTTTTCTGTTCAATAAACATATAAGCTATCAGTGTGTAATGGCACATATTATACTACAGGCCATTCTGGAGATAATTATGGTAAATGATGATACAAATAAAAAATTACCTGTATTAAATATTTTCTGGGAAAAATTGAGGGACTATCTGTTGAACAGCAGTATTACTGTATACGATTTAGAAGTTCTGATTGAAGAACATAAAAGAAATGATGCTATTATACCTCCGGAAATAATGGCTGAATTTGTGGATGTAGTCATGGCTATACATGAAAAAACTCTTCACCCTTTAATGGCCGATATGTTGTTTAAACTGCTTATAAAAAAATACAGAGAAGAATGAAAATTTCTCTGAATTATTGTAAAAAAATATAAAAAATACTGAAATAAAAAAAGGAATTTATATCTGCTATAGAGTAATATAAGCAAAATAAAATCAAAGCAGGGAGGCAAGGACAGGGATGTCTGAAATAATAATAGTTGATGATATGGCGAGCACCCGTCAGATGATAAGTTCTGTGTTAAAAGAAGAAGGTCATAAAGTAATAGAAGCAGTTGACGGAAAAGATGCACTGGAGAAGGTCAATCCATCGGTTAAGATGGTTATTACAGACCTTCATATGCCTTATATAAACGGAATTGAATTGATAAAAAGAATCAGGGAAAATCCTGATTATAAAACTATTCCTATTATTATGGTATCGTCAGGCTCTGAAGATAAAAAGATTGAAAGCATGTCTGCCGGTGTTACGGAATGGCTCGATAAGCCTGTTAACACCAGAAACCTTGTAGAAGTAGTGAACAGATTTTTAACGGACTGAAATAAAGCCTGTAAGAATAATTATTGCAGATACTGAAATAGGAGCTCAGAAAGCAACAGAAAAAGTTGACGATACAGTGACCCTGATAAAAGAAGGCGATAAATGGGTTATAAAAGAGGTTAAAGAAAACATCAAATAAGATAATTTTTAGAAAAAATTGATTGTCTTTTTAATTTTCACCAGGTTTCTCCGCTGTAAAAGAGCCTCTCTTGTAAATTCCGTTTGTCAAATACGCAAATTTTAAAAAGAATCCGGTCGAAAATTCGACATTCCTTCGTAATCAAATCGGTCTCTACTGCCATTCATCATAATTACCCAAACTTCCTGAGGTCAGTCATCCAGTAAATTGCCTTACCAACAATACTCATGTTCTCTTTAAATTCAATAATATCACCTGATTTATCCGTCAGGAATATGTCACATTTTATTATTATCGTATTTTTTGCATAATAAGATTATACCCGGAAATTTAAAAGCTTCTCAGATTTATTATCAATCATAAAGAATTCTTAATATTTCTTTTTTTATAAGTATTTATAGTAATATGTCCAATACTTCCTCCAATAAGGCAAACAGTAAGTGGCATAAAACTTCATCCTCATTTATTTTTTATATTATAACAGGCTTATAGGAATTCAATCAGTGGCACTATAGCCGAAAAATTATATCATCGTCAGGAGTTTCATCTTACACACGAGAAATATCTATAAACGATGCAAAATTAAGCTTTTTTTACAATCCAAAAACCAACGTCTTTTTCAGTTTCAAATGCATGGTAAATTTTGAAACTATCCCTTGATATATATATCCTACCCCCCTCTGTTACACTGGTTCCTATGTTATAAACTCTCTCATCATTCCCCATTTTATAAATTCTCTCATTTAATTCTTGTAAATCCAAATCAGGTTTATTTCTTTTTACTTCAAGTAAATGTATATACTCTGCTTCTGTAGGAAGATGATAACCTTTTTTTGTAGTATCACCTGTAATATTTGGTGGGACTCCAGCGTAGCAACAATCATCTGAAGTTAAATCAGGACTACTCATAGTTAACCAGTTACAATACCTTACTGCATCATACCAGCTTACATTAACTACAGGTACATCATTGCCATGATTATCATGATTTATATCAAATTTACAATATTCTTTATTGGTTACTTCGGTTTTACCTGCATAAAATTTACTAACTTCTACATTTTTGACTTTGCCGGATGGAATTAAAGTCATTTCCGGGAAAATAGGTTTCTCACTTTGTGATAAGTAACCAAGTATATATATTCCAAAATTCTTATTTTTAATAATTCCATATCCATCTGCTGATTTTTCTATAGAAACTTTTTCTTCAAAATTCCCTTTGAAATCTCTCCAGTTTACTACCATAAAAACATTAAATGAATTTGTAAAACTACTACTAAATAAGATATATACCTTACATAACTTTGCAAAACACTATGTTATTATGCTATAATCTATAAGAAGTCCACTCAGAGCACTGGTTGTCTAGGCGAGCGCTTTTGAGGCGGACTTTTTAACTTTAAAGAAATTTTTATTTTTTCCGATATATATTATAGAGACAATTTTAAATACATATACTAGTATGAAACTGATATTCTACTTCGTTAATTAAAATTCCTTTCGAAAATAAAAAAAAGTGACCGGAATTTTTTAATCTTTATAATATTCAAATAATACGGGAGGAAAATGCAATGTGTGGGCCGAAATCTCCGATAAAAATAATTTTAACCGATAATGAAAGAGCAGAACTGGAAACTTTTCTTCACAGTAGTAATACTCCTTTAAGATTTATCAAAAGAATAAAAATAATCTTTATGCTGGAAGAAGGGCAATCAATTCAGTATATAAGCGATACTGTCAGATTACAGAG
>JBEHWO010000286.1:0-9087 GCA_040217695.1 Vulcanimicrobiota bacterium
TTTATATGAGGATCGTCACGCTTAACGCGTGACGGGAGAAACAAACTCTCATTCTTCGTTGTGACCAGATCGGTCATGGCTGTTAGTGATATGATAAAGAATATAACAAAAATAAGCGAAATAGAAATTATAGAAATAATAAAAAAAAGTCAGGAAGCAAGAGATAAAATCATGAATTTTTACCTCAAGCCTCTGAAAGAGTTCCTGAATAACATCATGAACGATGATGAAAGCGAAGAAATTGCAAAAAGAGTAATCAAAAGTGCTCTGGCAAGCAATCTTCACAGACCTTATTTTTCGTCTTTTGATGTATGGCTTCTTACATGGCTTCAGGATCATCTGATAGGACAGAAAATTTCAAAGAATGAATTTTTCTCCTGTTTCGACTCTCAGGAGTTAAAAGGAGAGAGACTATTATTTAGCGACTTTTTAAGAGGTGATGAAGCGGCGTCCGAACTGTACAGAAGATATTCAAAGTTTGTAATATTAAAAATAATCAATGCCGGTATTAATATAAAAGAAGCAGAAGATCTGGTGCAGGAAATTTTTCAGATAGCTTTTTCGAATATTTCTAAATTGAGAGATACTGGAGCTTTTAAATGCTGGATTGGAAAAATTTCCAGTAACTATGCTTATAAAACAAGGGAAAAAAGAAAAAAAACAGGAGAAATATCTCTGGATTCAATGGATCTGAATACTTTTTTTACTGGTTGCGAAGATGACAATCCTGTAAATAAAACCCTCAGAGAAGAAGAAATTAACGTTCTAAAAAAAGGGCTGTCATCACTGGAGGAAAAGTATAAAAAGGCAATATTTTTGAAATATTTTAAAGATAAAGACTATAAAGAAATAGCAAAAATAGAAGGAATAAATATTAAATCTGCCTACGGAAGAGTTTTTTACGGTATAAAGAAACTCAGAGATTCTCTTATATCAATCGGTAAAAACTGAAATGTATAAGGTGGGGTACAGATAAAATATAAATGTGACTGAATATTTTACATCAAAAAAGTTTATATAAGAATCGTAACGTGTAAAGGGAGAAATAAGTTCCCATTCTTCGTTATGACCGTCCGGTCATAACAGTTAAACGAACCGGTTTCAACAGGAGGTGTTGCATATGGATTGTCCTGATACTGACAAAATATATAGCTATATACTTGAAGATATAACAGAGAAAGAAAAAATAAGCATTCGGAAACATATAGAGGAATGTCATATATGTCAGGCACGATTAATTGAACTCAGAAAAGATATTGAAAAAATAGAAATATTTTTAAAGAATTATACATGGGAGACTTTAAATAATAATAATAACAGGGATTTAGAATTAAAAGAAAAAGAAAAAAAAGATATAAAAAATATAAACAAAGCAATTGTCTGTACAGATAAAATACTGACATGGAAAATATTGAAAAACCAGATAATGAGCATATATTTTTTCCTGTGGAAAAAAATATTTTTCCGATATACTGTGAGAAAAAAACTTATACTTGCCTTTACTTCTATAATGATATTTTTATTTATTCCTTTGACGTTCCTGGCCTTTTCCGGTAATAAGATAACCTATCTTAAATACAGAGTAGAAGCAAAAATTTATCCGAATGATCCTGAGGCTGCCTATAATCTTGGTCTCATAACAAGGAATGTAAATCCAGGAGAAGCAAAAAAAATTATGGAGAAAGCATATATTCTAAATCGCAACTATGCAGTTTCTTATTATAATTTCGGGACAAGTTCTATTCCCGGGTTAAAAAAAATCGTAATTGTTTCCAACTGCCAGAACGATTACATAACACAGGGCATGTCTTTCTCCGTAAGAGATAAATTAGCTCTCATAAAAACCCTGAGTCCTGTCTCAGGAGATTTATGGGATGAAATAAACAACCAGAAAAACCTGGAAGAGGCATACAAAACTGCTGTTAAACTCGGAGGGAATTACCTTTTATTTCTGAACAATCTATATTTAAACAATAATCAGTGGAATTTGAATTATACTCTCATAGAAATATTAGGGAAAAAAGTTATAGCAGGTGGTAGTCTTATAGCGCCAACAATAGTACAGCTTCAGATTAATCTCCTTCTGGAAATAGCTAAACCCCTTACAGGAAAACTGACTGAAATGGAGGAAAATATATTAAAAAAATCACCCTGCAATCCTGAGACTTTTGAGCTTTACCTGGAAGGGAAAGGCCATTATTACAGATATGTAGAAGAAGATAATCTGAAGGCAATAGATCTGTTTCGAAAGGCAATAAAATTAGAACCTGATTTTGCTCCTGCCTATGCTGCTCTCGCAGATTCTTTAACACAGCAATATGGTCTCTTTAACGACAGAAAAGAACATTTAATAAAAGCTTCCATAGAATATGCCAATAAAGCCCTGTCTATAGATCCGTCTCTTGCAGAGGCCTATAAAAGTCTGGGCCTATCTTTCAGCTATCTTGGTAAAAAAGAAGAAGGAATAGAAAAATATGAAAAAGCTCTCATGTTAAATGAAAATTATACGGAAGTATATATAAATCTTGCCATGATGTATCTTAACGAACGAAATTTCGACAGAGCATTTAATATGTTGCAAAAGGCAGTTAAAACAAATTCTTTTTCTTCAGAAGCACATAAAGAACTTGCCAATTATTACCTTATAAAGAGAAATTATAAAAAAGCTATAAAAGAATATGAAACAGCCATAAATGAAGGATTTATTAACAAACACAGCCTTTTTCAGAGTTATAGCAATATAGCTCTCTGTTTTAAACTTGAAGGAGAACCTGAACAGGCAATATTCTATCTGGAAAAAGCTCTATCAGTAAATCCTGATAGAGGAATAACTTATTTTGAACTCGGAGAAATATTTAACAATAAAGGTAATGAAGAAAAAGCCTTAAAATATTACAGGGATTATTTAAAGATTGAACCATCAGGTAAATTCAGCATCAGAGTAAAAACAACATTAAAACTTCTGGAAGATAAAAAAGGGAAAATAGAAGGACTTATAACAGGTATTGCAGGAGGAAATCCGGCCGGTCTGAAGGTTGTATACAGAAAAAAATCTACAGTAGAAGAAGAATTTGTTTCAGTTACAGATAAAAGAGGTTTTTATACTATTACCCTCCCTGCCGGAACTTATATTTGTTCGGAAATAAGAAGAAATAAAAAAACTATTACTCTAAAAAAGATTTATGAAGTCAGGGTAATGCCGGGACATATACAGAATATGGATCTATATATAAATTGACTATTATTTTCTCTGTTCACTCACATATATGTTTACTTTACATATAGTGAAAAATAATTATAGTTACTATCATAACTTATTGGAAATTAAGTGCTTCGTGACGCGTAACGCGTTACGCGTCACGCGAGGATCATCTGTAATTTGTTATGAACTACACTATAATGTCCTATTACATTCACCGTTCACTCTTTACAGGTTTCATTGATACTCTTTTACTTATTTCGGTAATATTATACATTTATATAATATTAGATTAATCTTATAATTTTTTAATTATCCCAAGAAGGATTATTTCTTTTTCAGATAGAATAATTTATAAAATAATTTATTATAGTATATACCGGAGAGGAGGATTTATGTTAAAAAAGTTTAAAACAATATATGTAATTTTATTTTTACTATATTTAATATCAGGCTGCGGAGACGGAGGAACAGACTCATCTGTTTTATCCCAGGCTCCTGCCGGTAATCCTACAGATAGTCCTTTATCGCTTCAAACACCGCTTCTGACTCCTGTTGCGACATCAACTCCAGTTAAAACTGCAACATCCGGACAGGAACAGACTGTGACTCCAACTCCCACTAAAACACCGGCTATAACACCCGCTAAAACGCCGGTACCGACTAAAACACCGGCGGGTACAGCTACAATAACGGCTACTCCGGCCTATAATGCTGAATTAACGGTTAAAAGTGCTGACATAACAATAGATAAATATGATGTAAAAGAAGTCAGAATAGAATTCAAAAACACAGGCATTCTGCCATGGGATCCTGCCAGAGTACATCTTGCACCATCCAATCCCCGTAACAGAATAACCCATCTTCAGTATCCGGGAGATACCAACAACTGGCTTTCTGCAACAAGAATAAAAATGCAGCAAAAAAGTCCTGTAGAACCTGGCCAGATAGCAGAATTTATATTCTATATATCTCCTGACTCGGAATATATTTCAGGTATCCAGGGTTTTGAAATGGTAGCAGACAGTATATATGAAGGTGTAACTCACTGGTTCGGACAGAATGGCTATGCAGAAGTAAATATAGAGATATCGGAAAAATTATATTATCTTGCAGAACTTGTATCTAAAAGCCCTGACACGACAGTTGAGAGATATCAGACAAAACAGCTGACCGTAACATTTAAAAATATAGGAACAGTGGCATGGTCTCCTTATATAGTGCATCTCGGTACAACAAATCCTCAGAGCAAAACGTCCCATCTTTATACGGCTGACGGTACCTGGCTGAATGATAACAGAATAGGAATGCAGCAGACAGAGCCCGTTCAACCAGGACAGACTGCTGATTTTATCTTTAATATAACACCTGACACCCTCTACAGTTCTTCCAAACAGGAATTTGAGCTGGTGGCAGACGGGACATATAACGGTGTTCCCGATCAGTGGTTTGGATGGTATGACGGTTATGTGCAGATTTATGTAACCGTAACGGAACCATAATAAGTGAAAAGTAAAAAGTGAGAAGTGAAAAGTGAGAAGTGAAAAGTGAGAAGTGAAAAGTGAAAAGTAAAAAGTGAGAAGTGAGAAGTGAAAAGTGAGAAGTGAAAAGTGAAAAGTCATCTTCTCTTCATACTTCACTCTTCACACTTCACGATTTTCATATATAAATAATTTATGAATTGGTATGAACTTACCTGCTTCGATACTAAGTACCGAGACAGATAAAAAAGTATCCAAAAAACTATAAATAGTGAGTAGTGAATAGTGAGTAGTGAATAATGAGTATAAAACCCACTCACTACTCACCACTCACTACTCACTAAATAATTTATAAATGGTTACGAATTTACCTGTTACGGTAATAAGATATCAAAAAGGAGATTGAAATGAAATGTATAAAATTATTATTTTAATATTATGTTTCCTTGCAGGATGCGGAGGAGGCGAAGGAATTACTCCGGGAGTCAATCAGAACATCCAGATAACTCCCACTCCTGTTATGACTCCTTTTACCACTCCGGTTCCCACTCCTGTATCCGGTTCCATAAGCGGATATATATACGGTTTTAACAATAACACTGACAGTATGGTTGCTCTTTCTTCTCCTCTGGAAAATCCGGTAGACGGATATAATCCTGTAAGTGATGTTCATATAGCTCTTATGTCTGATCCGAGAATTTCTTCCATTACGGATAAAAATGGTTTTTTTCAGTTGAATAATGTTCCTTTAAGTCAGATAGGGAATCTGACAATACTTCAGGCTTCCCATTCAAAATACCTGCCCCTTCTGTTCTTTTCTATGAGTAACCAGAAAGATTCTTCGTCCAATATAGTCAAATTATATATCCTCCCGGAATCGGCAAGTCTTATAATCGGAAGGATTATACAATTTACCTGTTTCGGCGAAGACTCTTCCAGCAGGCTTATAAACCCTGATACAGTAACATGGCGACTGGAAGGCAGTATCGGCACCATTTACCAGAACGGATTATTCGTTGCCACATCTGCAGGCAATGGAAAAATCATAGCAACGGCAAGCTCTATAAGGAAAGAAATAAATATAGTCGTACTGTCAACAGAAAGCACCGGTTCTTTAAAAGGACAGATTACCTATTCTGACGGTACTCCTGCAAATGAAGTCTTTGTTACGACCAGTGTTACTTCCTGGTCAAACGAAACAGATAGCAATGGAAACTATAGGCTGGAAAATATTCCTTCCGGTAACAGAACCTTAAAAATCATAAGAAACGGCAATGTTATCTGGGAAGGTAATGTAATGGTAGGAGAAAACAATGAAAGTATTTTTAATGTAACATTAAATTCATTACCTCCTGCTCCTGTTATAACATCTATAGTGCCTGAAAAAGCAGCACCCGGCACAGAAATTCAAATTACAGGAACTTATTTCGGTTCTTCACAGGGAGATAATTATATAAAACTAGGAGATAGTAAAATTACACCGGAGTCCTGGAGTGACACTCTGATAAAATTTATAATTCCTTATGGCTCTGTTACAGATTTGTTAACTGTATATGTAAACGGTCAGAAGAGCAATGCAGTTACCCTTGTAATTACCTTCGCAAACCCGACACCGACTCCTGATGCAAATTCTCCTTATAAAGGGCAGTTAATAAATAAAAGTGACGATGTTACGGTAAAACGATATGATTCCATAGAATTAATGTTTCAATATAAAAATACGGGAACAATAGAATGGGATCCCAATGTAGTTTATCTGGGAACCAGCAACCCCCGTGACAGGACAACAAAGCTTTACACACAGAATGACAGCTGGGTATCCCAGACAAGAATAAAAATGCAGGAAACAACTCCTGTATATCCGGGAAATACTGCAACATTTAAATTTCTTATTACACCGGATGAGTTCTTCTGGTCAGATTCGGAAGGATTTGAACTGAGAGCAGACAGTCCTTATAAAGACAACCCTGCCTGCTGGTTCGGTGAAAGCAGTTACGGCGCAGTCTATGTTACAGTTACAGACAGATATATGTATCAGGGAAACCTTATCTACAAGACAGCAGATATGACACTCACCAGGTACCACTCCGGACAGATACATATGAAATTTAAAAACACAGGAACAATGGAATGGCATCCAAATGTGGTGCATCTCGGTTCAAGCTCACCCCGTGACAGGGTAACCCATCTCTATACAGAAGACGGCACATGGCTTACATATAACAGAATAAGCATGGTCCAGACATCCCCTGTTCAGCCGGGAGAAGAAGCAGACTTTATTTTTACCGTAACACCTGACAGTGTATATACATCATCCCTGCAGGCCTTCGAACTGGTGGCAGATGACGTATATACCCTGCCCACTCAATGGTTCGGGGGAAATAGTTACGGCGAGGTCAGGGTTAATGTAAGTGAGTAGTGAAAAGTGAAAAGTGAAAAGTAAATGGATGCCTTACGCGTGACGCGTCACGATTATAGTAAAAGGAGAAACATCATGAAACATATTAAACTTTTCGTACTTATATATATAATCCTGTTCTGTGCAAATTGTGGCGGTGGCGGGTCGTCAGGTGGAACCAATACTGTACCCGGTACAGTAGCATCATCCGGCGGAATTTTACAGGGCCGTATCCTTGACGAGAGCAACTGGGGCATTAAAGACGTTACGGTAAAACTTGCCCCGGGAAACTATTCTTCTATTACCGATAAAGACGGTTTTTTTTATTTTTCTGTTCCTGAAAATACCTATAAATTAGCTATTACTTACAACCAGGAAACATTTCATCCCGATGGAAATATATGTGTAAAAAAAGACAGTCCATGCAGCGTAACTATAAATTTCAGTCGTCTTGAAGGATTTATTATTTCACACCCTTTAATAGGTCTCGCATATATTAAAAATATATCGTCACTTAATCTGCAGCAACTCGGATACTCTCCCCTGTCAGGTGCAACCGTTAACATAGCCGGTTCTTCCCGGGCAATCACTACGGACTCAAAAGGTTATTTTAAATATGACAGAGTTATTGCCGGTATTCAGGCAATTGAAGTATCATATGAAAATAAAAGTATACAGGAAAATATTGTTGTCACTTCAAATAAAGATATAACAGATCTGGCACAGACAAATGTCATACCGGAAAATGTAAGTGTCCTTCTCGGCAGTGTCAGACAGTTTACTGCCTATGGTATAAATAACAGAAGTGAATTTGTCATCCCTTCTGAAGTAACGTGGGACTTTTCAGATAACCCTGATAATATAGGCTCAATAAATTCTGACGGAGTTTTTGTTGCACAGAAAACAGGAAGAGCCGTAATCACCGGTTCATTCGGAGGCCATACGGTCAGAGCAAATGTAATAGTAACTTCCGGCACAGGCAGTATAAAAGGGAGAGTTACAGATGAAAAAACAGGACAGCCGGTAAGTTCTGTCATAGTAAGTGTGTCAGGTGTAAATATATTTGACATAACAGACAGTAACGGCGAATATTTTCTCTCTGGTATTCCCTCCAATCTGAATGTTCTTCTGTCTGTCACAGACGGCGTAAATTTACTCGCATCAAAAACAGTATATGTAGTTGCCGACAGTACGATAACATCTGATATTACGATAAATTCAGAGAATCCTTCATCTCCTACTCCGTCGCAGGGCGGAACAAAACATCCGGTAAACAATTCCGTTTTAACAGTATTCTCAGTAGAAAACTCTCCTGAAAGCATAGTTCTCACCAAGGACGGATTAAAAGGATATATCGCCACAGAGGAAGGACTATCTTTTTTCGCAACAGGAACAAATAAGCTACAGGGAGTAGTTCAGACAGGCACATGCCCGAAAAAAATATCCGTAAGTCCTGACGGACTGAAAGCCTATGTGACAAACAATGGAACAGATCCTATCAAAGTAGGAATCATTGATATATATACAAACTCCTTTACAGATAGTATTACTGTACCTAAATATCCTTTTGATATAGAGTGCAACGGGAAAAAACTCTATATTACAAATGACGATCAGACAGAGAGTTTTGTCTATGTAATAGACAGAACCACGAAATCCGTTCTTTCCACTATAAAAGTAGATAAAATTCCCCACGGTCTGGATTTATCTCCCGACGGAGGAAAACTTTATGTAACAAGTATAGTAACCTCTACCACTCCCAATGATATTGTAAGCGTCATAGATACGGAGACTGATAAACTTACTAAAACTATAACTGTGGGGCCTGTTCCATATGAGATTGCAGTCACACCGGACGGTAAAAAAGCCTATGTGACCAATTCAGGCGGAAACAGTGTGAGTGTCATAGATACGTCTTCCAATTCAGTTACAGGTACAGTAGGTGTAGTAAATGCCCCTCTCTCGGTGGAAATCTCACCTGACGGGCTGAGGGCTTTCGTAACACATTT
>JBEHWO010000287.1:0-8979 GCA_040217695.1 Vulcanimicrobiota bacterium
CCATAATGGTAACACTGGTAGATCTGCCTCTCATAAAAATAACAACCTACAGTAACCTGATAAAAGCCTGGTCTCTGAAACCTGATATGATATATATACCGGTATATAATGACAGGAAAGGTCACCCTGTTATATTCCCGAAAAAGGTATTTCCAGAACTATTAAATACTCCTGTGGAACAGGGAGCAAGAGCGGTAATTCATAGAAATCCATGTATGGTAATAAAATGCAAAAATGACGATCCAGGTATATTTACAGATATTGACACGGAAGAAGATTATAAATGCATAATCGGGACATAAAAAAAGCATGATTATGTAAACGTGAAGCTAAATATCATAAAAAACACTATCTATATACAGCAATACCTGTTTTTGATATAATATTATAATAAAAAATCAATGAAGATGTTAGATAGTTTGTGTACATTACCGGGGGGATATAGATTGCACAGAATTTACGACACAGTCGAATTACAGGTTATCATAATATAAATGGGAATTACCGAGGTGAGTGTAATTTCCTGTGAAGGAGGTACAGATATGAGTGTTGTAGGGAAACGTGTTGATAGAAAAGATGCACTGGACAAGGTTCTGGGCACAGCAAAGTATATTGATGACATGCATTTTGATAATATGCTGTTTGCCAAAGGGGTATACAGCAGGGAAACCTGTGGCAGAATATTATCCGTTGATATTTCGGAAGCTACAAAAGTTAAAGGTGTAGTAAAAATTATTACTGCAAAGGACATACCCGGCGAAAATCTCGTTCCTATAGTAAGAAAAGATATGCCCTATATGGCAGAAGATGTGGTGAGATATTACGGCGAACCTGTTGCCTATGTTGCAGCAGAAACACAGGAGGCAGCAGAAGAAGGAGCCAGGCTTGTAAAAATTCAATATGAAACATTAAAACCTGTTTTATCCATAGAAGAAAGTATAAAAGAAGATGCGCCGAAGATTCACCCTCACGGAAATATCCATAAATACTATAAAATAAGAAAAGGCGATATAGAAGCCGGTTTCAAAGAAGCAGATATTATTATAGAAAATGAGTATCGTACCCCCCATCAGGAACATTCCTATCTGGAAACCAACGGTATGGTCGGAGTACCTTCCCATGACGGAGCGATAACCGTATATGGTTCCATGCAATGTCCCTTTTATGTACAGGAAGGAGTGGCAAATATTCTGGCCATTCCATTGAACAAAGTCAGAATAATTCAAAGTGTTACTGGAGGAGGCTTTGGAGGGAAAGAGGATATACCTTCACTCTATGCAGGGAACGTGGCACTTATGGCTTTTCTTACAGGTAGACCTGTAAAACTCGTTCTTACCAGAGAAGAAGATTTCCTTACTTCCACAAAAAGGCATCCCAGTCTTATAAAATATAAAACCGGAGTAAAAAAGGACGGAACAATTACAGCAATAGAAGTAACCTTTTACATGGACGGAGGAGCTTATTCCACATTGAGTCCCATCGTTCTGTGGAGAGGTCTTATCCACAGTTCCGGCCCTTACAGATGTGAACATGTGAAAATAGACGGCTATGCAGTAGCAACAAACAGGGTTCACTGCGGAGCTTTCAGAGGTTTCGGTCAGCCCCAGTTAATTTTAGCCCATGAAGCCCAGCTTGATATTCTGGCGGAAAAGCTGAATATTGACCCTGTAGAAATAAGAAGAAAAAATGCTTTTCAGGTTGGAGATGAAACAGCTACAGGGCAGAAACTGGAAACAAGTGTAGGACTTTTAGATACAATAAATGAAACGTGGAAAAAATCTGAATGGGAGAAAAAGAAAGGTCTCTATGAACAGGATAAGGGAAATAAGAAGAGAGGAATCGGAATCGCCTCATCATTTTATGGTGTGTCCCTGGGTGCAGGAGGAAAAAAATATGAAAAATCAGGAGCCTATGTAGAAATAAATAAAGATTGCTCCATAAATGTTGCAGTAGGTACTACGGAAATGGGACAGGGCATGAAAACAGTTTTGTCTCAGATTGCTGCAGATGCCCTTGGAGTATCCTATGAAGAGATATATATACTTGAGACAGACAGCACCAGGGTTCCCGATAGTGGTCCCACAGTGGCTTCCCGGTCTACAGTTATGTCAGGTAATGCCATAAAGGATGCATGCAGACAGTTAAGAGAAAGGCTGGAAAAAGTGGCAGAAAATATGCTTGACATACCGGCCAGCTCTCTGATATGGGATAACGGCCACGTATATTTTAAACAGAATCCTTCTGTCAGAATAACCTTTAAAGATGTTATAGAAGAAGCCCTGAAAAAAAACGTTCATCTTGCCGCCCAGGGATGGTTCGTGGCGCCACATACCACATTTGATGAAGAAACAGGCCAGGGATGGTGTTATTTTACCTATGTTTATTCTACAAATATTGCAGAAGTAGAAGTAGATATGACTACAGGAACAGTGAAAGTACTGAAGATAACTGCCGCTCATGACGTAGGTAAAGCAATAAATCCAACACTCGTAGAAGGTCAGATTCAGGGAGGAATCTTACAGGGTATGGGCTATGCTTTAACAGAAGGCCTGATATATGATAAATCAGGCAGGATGATAAACCCCAATTTCTCCACTTATATTATTCCTACAGCTGTTGACTCTGCCGTAATAGAACCGATTATAGTAGAACATACCTATCCTGATGGCCCTTACGGAGCAAAAGGTTTCGGAGAACTTCCCATACTGGGTGTTGCTCCTGCCATAGCAAATGCAGTAAGCCATGCAACAGGAGTAAGGATAAAAGAGCTGCCAGTAACACCGGAGAAATTATATAAAGCGATGAGAGTGAAGAGTGAAGAGTGAAGAGTAAATGGGTGAAGAGTGAAAAGTGAAAAGTGAAGGGTGAAAAGTGAAGGGTGAAGAGTGAAAAGTGAAGGGTGAATCAATTTAGTACATAACAAAATACTGGTCACTGGTCACTGATAACTGGTCACTGAAAAAGAAAGGAGATATTTATGTCAGAGATTATAGATCTTAACTTTATAGTTAACGGAGAAAAAAAGAAGATTTCTATAGATCCGTCAATGACATTACTTGAAATATTGAGACATACATTGAAACTTACCGGAACAAAGGAAGGGTGCGGGAAAGGTGAATGCGGAACATGCACAGTGTTAATGAACGGGAAAACAGTAAATGCATGTCTTGTACTCGGCTCACAGCTTGAAGGAACAGAAATTTTGACTGTAGAAGGAGTAAGTAATGGAAGAGAATTACATTCATTGCAAAAATCTTTTATTGAAGAAGGAGCAGTGCAGTGCGGGTTCTGTATACCGGGAATGATTATTTCCGCCAAAGCTCTCCTTGATGAAAATCCATCTCCTACGGATGAAGAAATAAGGCGGGGAATTTCCGGCAATCTCTGCCGCTGTACCGGATACACCAAAATAGTGTCTGCCATTCAAAAAGCATCAGCAGGAGGTGCGGTACAGTGAGAAGATTTCCTGTTATAAAGCTGAAAAGATTGGAAGATTTACGCAATATTCCCCCTGTGGAAAATCCTTATTTTATTGCAGGAGGAACGGATCTGCTTATAAGAATCAAAGATGATTTTCTGTCATGGCCCTTTACCGTGATTGATATAAGCGGATTATCTGAATTAAAAGGCATACATATAGATAAAGATTATATTACCATAGGCGCTCTCACCACCCATGGCGAGATAGAAAAACATAAAGATCTTAAATTATATACACCGGCACTTGCACAGGCCTGTTCCCATGTGGGTTCTCCTCAGATAAGAAATCGTGCCACCATAGGAGGAAACATAGGAAATGCTTCTCCTGCAGGAGACTCGATACCGCCTCTTTATGTTCATGGTGCAGAAATACATCTGGTGGAAGCTTCAGGGGAAAGATGGGTTAAGATAGAGGATTTCTTTAAAGGCCCCGGAAAAACAGTGAGGAAACCTCTGGAAATTATTAAAGAAATAAGAATAGCCAGAGAAAAAGTAGATTTCGGCACTTATCTGAGGTTAGGACAGAGAAATGCTCTGGCCATATCAAAGGTATCACTGGCCTTATGGGCCAGAAAAAACAATGGCTCCATAGAAGATATAAAAATAGCCCTGGGAGCAGTAGGGCCTACTGTAATTATGGCAAAAGAAACTGCAGATTTCCTTAAAGGTAAACATGTTTCCGGAGAGGTAATCAAAGAGGCAGGACATATAATAGAAAAAGAAGCAAAACCAATATCGGATTTGAGATCTTCCCAGGAATACAGAGGGAAAATGACTTCTGTTCTGCTGGAAAAATCTCTGGAAAAATTCAGTGAGTAGTGAGTGGTGAGCAGTGAGTGAAAAACCTGTCCACTCATTACTCACTATTCGGTACACCCTGTTCAGGAGTTATAAAAAAAATGATAAAATTCTGTCCTTACTGTGGAAATGAACTGAAATGTATAATAAAATTCTGTACAGGCTGTGGCGCTCCTCTGCCTGAAGAATTTTCACAGCCACCACAGTCACAGAGTCAGGGAGCAGGAACCAGCTCATACAGGCATGAGGAAAAACTTAACGTAAAACCTGTCATATTTAAACCATATATGGAACAGAATGAACAGGCTTTTACCATGTTAATACCTTATGACTGGCATGCGGAAGGAGGCATATACAGGCCAAATCCTCTGGCTCCCGGCGCAGGTATTGCCCAGTCCATACAGGAACCCTTTTTAAACTTTTCAATAATGAAAGACAGAACCAGAAAAATATTACTTCATTATCTGCCATGTAACCGTTTTTATGATCTGAGAGATCCATGTTTCCCTCCCGGCAGTACATGTAATGGTATGACAGTTTTACCTGCCATGAGAGCAATAGATTTCCTTACTGCAGTTATTATACCTCAGATACATCCATATGCTGTAAATATTCAGGTTCTGGATTGTAAGAATTCTCCGTCTTTAATAAGGAAATGGCAGGAACATACGGCACAGAACGCCATGTATATGCAGTATAATTACGACAGTATCATAATGACTATTACCTATGAAGAAGAAGGGATAAGATATAAAGAAAAGCTTATAACAGCCACCATTTACTACAGTATGCACACGTCTTCTATGTGGGAAAATCAGGATACAAAATATATAAGAACACCGGCAGACGAATTCGACAAATGGGAACCTGTTTTCAATATGATTGAAAGTTCTGTGAGAGTAAACATGGACTGGCTTATAGCATCAAACAGAGGCATAAGGGAAAGGTCCGCAAGGGCTCTTGACCATCAGCAATATATTCAAAATACATACAGAGAAATAATAGAACATAAACATAGGGTCCAGTCAGAAATCAATAAAGAATACTATCTGGTCTTTACAAATCAGGATGAATATGTTAACCCCTATACAGGGAACATAGAAACAGATACAAACAAGTGGAAACATCGCTGGGTAGGTGAAAACGGATATGTAATCTATACAGATGATTCCTTTTATGATCCTAATACAGATAGAAATTTAAATTTAGGATATTTTAAACCCAGTAGTATCAGAGCAAGGTAATATTATGACGTAACGCGTAACGCGTAACGCGTGACGCGTAACGCGATTAAATACAATATGCAGGATACTTTATTGCATGACACGTCACGGTACTGATAATGGAAGAAAATATTTTTATATCACCTGTATTCATTTCAATAGGAATTTTGCTTATAATAGCAACAAACAGAAATTATCCTGTTTTGTTTGATCTGTGGTATATTAAACTTTTAAAAAGGATTGCAGGCAATAACGGAGTAATAGTATTTTATTATATTATAGCCATGATATTTATTATGGCCGGCACAGGAAAGATTATATATTTTTATTTAAAATAAATTATTTAGACAGGGGTTACGCATTTTGTCATTGCGAGGAGCAAAGCGACGAAGCAATCCCAATGGTTTTCTGTTGTTATGACGGGATTGCTTCGCTTCGCTCGCAATGACTGGTTTTCTCCTGTTTTTTGCGTAAGTCCTGTTTAGATAAACTACCTCTCCATATAAATTATGAAAACAAATTTTTTTGAAAGACTTGAAAAAATTTATTCAAAGGCAGCAGAAATGCTTGACAGAGGAAAGAAAAATTTCTGTTCTCCATGCCGTTTTTGCTGTACCCGTTTTCTCCTACATGGTGTAAGTCAGATAGAATATGATCTTATAAAGATAAGGCTGAAAGAAGAAGGAAGAGAAAAGAAGGCAAAAGATTTCAAAGATTATATTCAAAAGAAAAGAGACCTTCACGGTGAACTTATCCATGAAGGGTGCCCCCTGTATAATACAGAAAGAATGGGCTGTTCCATTTACAGGTTCAGGCCCTATTCCTGTCGCTATTACGGATTTTATTCTCCTGTGCCTGAAATTTTATTCTGTGCTTTTCACAGATATTCAATCATATATTCTGTAAAAAATTTTTATGATATAGTTCCTCTGGCAAAAGAATTTTTAGAATTAAGGAATGATTATAATATATTCACGGCAAAAACCGATGAAGAAAAAGTCGAAGCTCTGTATCAGGCAGGATATGATCTGTATTTTCAGGATAAAAAGGATAAATCTTTAACGTATCTTTTACAGGCAATATTTATAGATCAGTGGCACTGGAAATCCAATTTTCAGCTAAGCCAGTTATTCTACAGTGAAGGGAATGTTGAAGAATCAATAAAATTCGGCGAAAGAGCATTGAGCAAAAATCCTCATAATAGAGATATAAAAATTCATCTGTCATTACTTTATATACTTCAACATAGAATAATAGACGCAGGTAATCTTATACTCGATATACTGTCAGAAGACAGAACACATAAAATAGCACTGTCCATAATGGGTTATTTATTTTATCTTTCAGGTAAAAAGGAAGAAGCCTGTATTTACAGCCAGAAAGCTCTTTCCATCGATCCAGAACTGCCCATAGCAAAAAGAGTAATGGAATTTCTGAGATATGCTTCAAATTGTAATGCGTAATGAGTGATATTGTTCACCGGTCGCCCCGGGAAGGTCGTATCTACTTATTTATTGCTTCATAAAGACTCTGGAACAGTGTTTGATCCTTTTCCTGTGATATAAGCTCTTCCATTACATTTCCTGCTATACCGAGATCTTTCAGCACCTCGATAGCTTTAAGTCTTACATTGATATCTTTATCATTACGAACAACACTTTTGAGTATATTTGTAACAGCAACAAGGTTATGATTTTTATTAATTCTTATTTTTTCAATAATATTATCTACAACATAAAATCTTTCATTCGATTTCACCGGAGACGTATCAGTTATCATTTTTTTGGTCAATGAAAGTCTTTCTTCCATATTAAACATAACAGTCTTCTGTACAGCAAGCATTTTCCGTAATTTTTCTATAACTTCTATTCTATGTTCAGAGGACTGATCATAAAGGAGGATTGATTTATATATGGCTATTACTTTCCGGTCAGGTAAATCAGGGTCAAATAGTTCTACATCAAGATATACCAGAGGTCTTGCTACAAGAGTTACATCTGAAGTACCGGTATATTTTGATTCTATAAAAGCAGCAGTTCTGTTTAAAAATACAACCCTGTCTCTGTAATCAGTTTCATACCATCTTTTTAAAAAATAATCTCTGTTATTTATAGTTCTGAAATCCATCCATGTGGCTTCATTTCTGTATCTATCCAGAGCCATAATCTGAATGGACAGAATAAGAGGAAATAATACAAGATAAATTAACACTTTAAATTTATCCAGTGCTTTTTCATCATAGACATGATCTTTTAAAAAGACCATCAGAACGAGAAGTCCTGCCACTAAAAAGATAAAAGCAAGAGGTATTATCTGTGAAGGAACAGAGGGGCCGTAGAATATAACTGCAATACCATCGAGCCCTCCTTTATATAAAAGAAAGGTAACGGTGAATATAACCTGTATAAATAGTAACAGAGGAGCCCATTCAAGTGTTTTAACACTCAAAGCTTCTATAAATGATAATCTCCTATCTCTTTCATCTTTTACTATATTTCTAAAAGCATCAATCTGTTTTCTGAGAGATGACTCTATAAATTCTTTCATTTCTTCGGTCAATTCCATTCCTCCCATCATTACCGGAGCAACAGGTTCAGGGGCAGGCTGTTTTCGTTCGAAATATTTCCCTACTGCCTGTGCCGCAACATGTTTTTTCTCATGTAACTCCGGGTTAAGACGTAATAGATTATCAAGAATCTGCTGTTCACTGTAACCCAGGTTCTTCAATGTGAGGACCTGTTTATCATATTTATCGGGAGCAACAGGAATGGTAAATGGTTTTTCTTTTATCTCAGGTCTTGGTTCCTCTTTTATTTCAGGTTTTACTTCCTCCTGTTCCTTTCTATCAGTTTTTAATTCTTCTGCAGATTTAACTTCCGGCAGTGAAGGTTCTCGTGATGGTTTATCCGAAAGAGGAGCAGTTTCTTTACCTGTATTTTCCGGCAAAGTCTGAGGTTTTTCTTCTGTATGAGGAAGATTATTTTCTTTTTTTTCCAAATCCCTCACCTCCAATTGATTAATAACATTCTATTTATTGAAGGAAAAAACCTTCTAAGAAACAAATTTTTATAGAGTTCAGCTATTTATAGTGTATTTCATAACTTATTAGAAGTTAAGTGAGTGATGAGTCGTGAGGCGTGATGTGTAATGCGTGATGGGCGGTGCGTAACGGGCGTTCAGTTAAAACGTCTGGACACTGCCCTGGGAACAGGACATAAAATCCTGTATCCCGATAATCCCTCCAAACATATATGACCGATCTGGTCACAACAAAGAATGAGAATTTGTTTCTCCCGTCACGCGTTACGCGTTACGATTCTCATATAAATTTCTGTACAAATATAGAAGAGTTTCTGGCGATGTCCTACTCTCCCACTCCGTTACCAGAGGAGTACCATCGGCGCTGGAAGGCTTTACTTCTGTGTTCGAGATGGAAACAGGTGTGACCCTTCCGCTATTGTCACCAAAAACTCTTCTA
>JBEHWO010000288.1:0-8955 GCA_040217695.1 Vulcanimicrobiota bacterium
TATCAGTCTACCGGAGAAAAAGACATGGCCGGAAAGAACTTCAAAAAATCAATAGAACTGGCTCCGAAAGAGGGAAGCCCTCATTATCATTTCGGTAATTTCTATAAAGACATAAAGCTTTATAATGAAGCTATAGCAGAATATCAGAAAGCCATTGCTCTTGATCCTGATGATGGTTCTTATTATTATTCTCTCGGTGACGTTCTCAGTCTTATAAATCAGATGGATAAAGCTCTTGTTGCCTATAAAGAAGCTGTAAGTAAAGAACCAAAAAACCCTGTTTATTTGAATAAACTCGGCAGTATTTATTATAAAAGAGAGGACTGGCAGAATGCCATAGAAACCTATAGAAATGCTGTAAAATATTATCCCGAAGATGGCTATTTTCATTATAATCTCGGCAGAGCCTATCAGGAAAACGATCAGACAGAAAGAGCTATCGATCATTACAGAGAAGCTATTTCCATTAACGTAAAAAATGCCGATTTTTATAATTATCTTGGCATATCTTTATATGAAAAACGCGATTATAAAGAAGCGATAGATAATTTTAATAAAGCTATAAAACTTGAACCTGACAGTGCTATATTTTATTATAATCTTGGAAATGCCCTCTATTTTTCAGGTGATTTTAAAAACAGTATTGACCCTTATAAAAAGGCAGTTTCTCTTTCTCCGAACGATTTTTCATTTCACAGCCATCTGGGTGTTGCATATATAAAAATCGGTCTTATTGAAGAAGGATTAATGGCTCTGGAAAATGCCCGCAAACTGGCAGGTAATGATAAACAGGTTGAAGATATAACTAATATTATAGCTAAAGTAAAGGGTGACCACCAGGGGCCGTCTCCGTCTGTTACTCCCGGCCCGAATTTTACAAAAACACCTGTCCCTGACGTTCAGACCCTTTCAGATGAAGATAAAATGTCTATTAAAGAGAGTTTTAACAATGCAGAAGAGTTTGAAAAAAATAAAAAATGGGATATGGCTATATTTCAATATAAGAAAATATTAAAGCTCGATAAAGACAATATCCTTGCCTATCACAGGATGGCTATAGATTATTACCGTCAGAAAAAATATGATGATGCAATAAAAAATTTCAATAAAGTCATAGAACTTGACAGTAAAGGTAAAGCTGCCAGTGCAGCTCATTACAGTCTTGCCAATATCTATCTTTTAATCGGAAATAAAGATAATGCTATTAAAGAATTTGAACTTTATCTTGAAATTAATCCCAATGCAGATGATGCAGATGAAGTTCGTGCTAAAATAAAGGAGTTGAAAAAGTAAGTAGTGAAAAGTGAAAAGTGAATAGTGAAAAGGAAGAATTACCTTTCACTATTCACTATTCATTATTCACTATTCACTATTCTGATGAAACACCATTTATACGTTTTTTTACCTGTTTTAATAATTGCTTCTATAATATCTATCTGGATAGCTTATGGAAGAGTGATTGTAGAGCGAAATTTGAATACTGTCAATCTGGCTATGGACTATGATGACTGGAAGAAATTCTGTCTTCAGAATGGCTATAAGCTGGAAGATACCCTGGATGCACTGAAAAAAAACGGCATTTCTTCCTTCGGTATTTATGAAGATACGCCGAAAAGGCTGCAGGAAAGAGGAGAGATTACAGTTTATTCGGGCTTTGATATATTAAATGCTTACAGATTATCAGGAACGTCAAATCAGGTTCTCGGGAAGCTTGCTGAAGACAGAAAAATTGTACCTGATAATATTTATATTTTATTTCCCGATAATTCACCTTATGTGGATAGATTACAGAAGTATTTTTTCAGATTTTTTGGCCATGATAGAGTTACTCTTCACAGTTTACCGATGTCACCTTATGTCCTTGAGATACAGGGGGCTTATTCCGATGTCGTAAATCTTGGTATCGGTCTTCCTGAACATATTGTCAGTCTTCTTTCCTCTAAAGGTTTCTATATAGTTGCAAGAATGGAGAACAGAATTCTTAAAGAAGAAGATCTTGATTTCATATTTCAGGAAATTCCATTATCCTGTACAACCCTTATATTTTCAGGTATGAACAATGAAGTGCTCGGTTACCCTGATTTACTGGAAAAGACTGCTTCCATTATGGAGCAGAAAAATCTTTATTTTGGTTTTATAGAAGTAGCAGATCTTGAAAATCTTCAGAAAGGCTCTATAACCCTGGCAGGGCGTAATATTACCAGAGTCGTAAGGGTAATTTCTATGTCTTCTGCCTATCAGGACAAATTGAAATTAGATCAGATAATTGACATGTGGAACCTTGCTGTGACAGAAAGAAATATGAGACTCCTTTATCTGAGGCCACTGACAAAAACTGTTGAAAAATTGACTCCTCTGGAAAGTAATATCTATTATCTGGGACTGTGCAGGGATAATATTCTGGCTTCCGGATTTAACATTGGAGGCACTGAAGGCATGAACTATTTCAGTCCTCACCTTGTATTGAAAATTTTTTCAGGTCTTGGAGCTGTCTGTGCAGGCATTTTAATTCTTGCCCGTATTTTTCAACTGCCATTTAAATATTCACTTCTTACGGGTTCCGTATGTGCTGCAATTTTACTGGCTGGACTGGTTCTTGCAGGAAGTTTGATGGCAAAGATATGTGCCCTCATGGCCGGTATTATTTTCCCTGTATTTGCCATTATATTCGGTTTCCCCGGGCTTTTTTCCCCCGGTAAATTGTCTGTAAAAAATCCTTTATTTTTTGCTCTGAAAACAGTCTGTATTGTTTCACTTCTTACTGTTATCGGTTCTATTATTACTATGAGTATGGTATCTTCTACAAAATTTTTCCTTACTGTAGAGCGATTCAAAGGTGTCAAATTTATTATGACCATACCTATATTTTTGATAATCATTTTTTATATTTATGCCGGTACGGAAGGAAATAAACTGGAGAATTTTTTAAAAAAAGCCAGAAGTTTTTTAGAGAAACCTGTTTATTTAGGGCAGATATGTGCTTTTTTCCTTATAGGTATGGCAGGTGTTTTTTATCTTCTCCGTACAGGTAATACTACAGTTGTTCCTGTATCTGATTTTGAAAGAAATCTTCGTTCTTTTCTCGATGCACTTTTAATAGTAAGGCCTAGATTCAAGGATTTTCTTATAGGTGAGCCTGCACTTTTTTTGGCTGCCTATTTATGGAGTAAAGGTCATTCCAGTTATCTCTGGATCTTTCTGGCTCTGGCCTGTATGGGGCAGGCTGATATTATGGATACTTTTGCCCATCTTCACACACCTCTTCCTGTGTCATTGCTCAGGGTTTTTCATGGTTTATGGATAGGTTCCTGTGCAGGATTTTTTGTTATATTACTTTATAATATATGTTTTCGGGGAGTTACGGGAAATGAGAAAAAATGATATTCTTCTCTCAGGTTACTATGGTTTTAAAAATACAGGGGATGAAGCTATTCTTGCTTCTATCCTTGATGCTTTAAAAAAAGTTGAACCGGAATTGAAGGTTAAGATACTTTCTGTTAATCCGTCTTTTACGGAGAAAGAATACAGTACACCTTCAGTGCACCGTTACAGACCGGAAATGTTTTACGCTCTTATGGAAAGCAGAATGTTAATCAGTGGTGGAGGGGGGTTACTTCAGGACAGTACAAGTATAAGGAGTCCTCTCTATTATCTTGCTATGGTATTACTTGCCAAACTGGCAGGGAAAAAAGTTATGTTTTATGCCCAGGGGATTGGACCTTTAAATACTTTTGCAGGAAAGTATCTTACTTCCTTTATAGCAAATATGGTGGATTTTATAACCGTAAGAGATGAAAAATCAGCACAGATACTGAAGGAACTGGGAGTATGTAAACCGACGATTGAGGTTACAACAGATCCTGTATTTGCCATGAAACCTGCAATTGAACATGATATTCTGAATGCTTTTACTTCGGAAAATATACCCTTTGAAGGTAACAGGTGGATTGGAGTTTCTGTAAGAGACTGGAATAGTTCTGTTGATTATCTGAATATTATTTCCCATGTTGTTGATAGACTGTCTGAAAAATTCTCCTGTAAAGTTCTTTTTATACCCATGCATTATCCTGATGATCTAATAATTTCCGGAAAAATAAAAAATATGATGAAAAGTTCCGCTTATATTGTTTGCAGTGAATATTCTCCCAGAGTTCTTATGGGAATACTTGGAAAGATGAATATAATTATTGCCATGAGGCTTCATGCAGTTATTATGTCTTCTGTCCTGGGAGTTCCTTCATTACCACTGGCATATGATCCGAAAATAACAAATATATCAGAACAACTCGGTTTGAAATATCTGGCTCTCGAGGAAATCAATGAAGATAATTTATATGATATGGCCCTGAAACTGGCAGAAAACCATGAAAAAATTTCCTCGCTCCTTACGGGAAAAACAGAAATTCTTAAGGTCAAAGCTCTGAGGAATGCAGAAATTGCAAAGGAAATTTTAAGAAAACCGTGATACTTTAATCGTGACGCGTAACGCGTAACGCGTGACGGATGGTTCGTAATGCGTAATGTGTGATGCGTAATGCGTAATGCGTGATGGGTGTTTTACCGGTACCGGGCGACCACAGGGGGTCGCTGGTCACTGTAAAAAACTCTTGTTAAGGTTTTATCGACATGTTATAATAAAAATCTATAAGGAATAGAAGTTTATTAATAGTTTCTTTCCTCGCGTCACGGGTTACGCGTCACGATTCAATATATTTGAGACATTTATTTAATTTTCATTCCTAACTTGGACATTAATTTTTTATAGGTGTATACTTTATGGAAGAAAGTCGATATGACTACAGTTCATTAAAAAAAGCTATAGAATTGAAATTAAGAAAGGCCCTGGATGCCAAAAAAAATGCGGAAACTTCGAAACATTCCGGGGCAGTTCCTTATAAATTACAGCCTAAAATAGGTTTTCTGGATGGTAAAAACGATAATCTTCCGTCTACATTGAGCAAGACTGTAGATTTAAGCAGCGGTACACTTCCCGGAAATAAAAGAGAACAGGTTAACTGGTTTGATGTTTTGAAAAAATCTACCGGTTATGAGGAAAGGAAAGAAGCTATCAGAGGGATAAGTAAATTGAACGGTCCTGCTGTTGTCAATACATTGCTTCATGTACTTCTGAACGATGAAAATAAAGATTTAAGACTCGAGGCAGCAGAAGCCCTTGTAAAGTTAAAAGATAAGAAGATTTTAGACGGGTTACTGAAAGGTATAAAACTTGAGAAAGATTATGAAGTCCGTAAACGTATAGCCTGGGCCTACAGTCAGATTAAATATAAGTGAGAAGTGAAGAGTGAAAAGTGAGTAGTGAATATTGAGTAAAAGATTGTTTTCAATACTCACTTACTGACTTGAGTGTAAGCATGTAATAAAAGGTTTCTTCCTGTCACGCGTAACGCGTTACGCGTTACGCGTCACGAGAGCATATATGTGTTATTTATTCTCACCTCAGTAATTTATCATAATAATTAGAAAATTTTAATTTTTTTTTAATTTATTTTTAATCTCTACAGTATAAAATCTTGTAAACCCGGTAATTATATTATATAATATATAACTTTCAGTTGAAAGCTGAAAGATATCTTGCTGAGGTAAGCAATGCATATAAACTCTCGTAACGCGTAACGCGTGACGGGAGGAATGATTTTATTACATGCTTATGCTCGGGTCAGTAAGAAAGGAGGTCGCTGGTTATTACCAGAGAAAAAAATGATAGAAGTTGAAAATTTAACAAAAAGGTACGGTGAATTTTTGGCAGTTGATAAGTTAACCTTTTCTGTGGATAAAGGGGAGATCCTGGGTTTTCTGGGGTTAAATGCAGCAGGTAAAACCACTACAATGAGAATGTTAACCTGTTATTTCCCTCCCACAGAGGGTACTGCAAAGGTATGCGGTCATGATGTATTTGATGAATCAATCAGGGTAAGAGAAAAGGTAGGTTATATGCCTGAAAGAGTTCCTCTCTACAACAATATGACAGTAGGTGATTATCTGGACTTTGTTGCAGATATAAAAAAACTGGATTTTCGTAAAAAATCTGAAAGGCTTGATTATGTATTCAGCAGATGTGGCCTTGAGGATGCAAAAGATAAATTAATAAGAAAACTTTCCAAAGGATACAGACAGAGAGTGGGACTTGCACAGGCTCTCATTCATGATCCTCAGGTGCTTATACTGGATGAACCTACATCAGGACTTGACCCCAGACAGATTAGAGAGGTGAGGGATTTAATAAAGAGTTTTAAAGGTGAAAGAACTATTATACTGAGCACTCATATCTTATCAGAGGTAAGTCAGGTATGTTCCAGAGTAATCATAATAAATCAGGGGAAACTCGTCGCAATAGATACTCCGGAAAACCTGAGTGAACGGTTTGATAAAATGAGAGGTTACAGAGAAATTTCCCTTAAAATAAGAGAGTCTGATAAAGATGAAGTAGTAAAAACCCTCAGAACTGTAAAGGGCGTTCATGAAGTTATTATGGGAAAAACTGACATTGATACAGGAGAATATACTTTGAAAACAGAGGTTAAAGATGAAATCCCCGAGGCTGTTTCGTCACTTGTGATAGAAAAGAAATGGGGACTCATATCCATACATCCTGAACATATGAATCTTGAAGATGTATTCCTGAAACTTACCCTTGATGATAGTAATAAACAGAAGGAAGGTGCGGCAAATTGAGAGTTGTACTTGCTATTGTAAAAAAAGAATTGAAGGCTTATTTTGCCTCTCCCATAGCTTATGCGGTTATGACGGTTTTCCTGTTTATAATAGGTTTTTATTTTTTTGCATTGATGCAGAGATTTTCTGAAATGACCTGGGCTATGAGGGCTCAACAACAATATCAGTTCGGTATGCAGAATTTGAATATAAATGAAGAAGTTGTAAGACCATTTTTCAGCATTATTCTTACTATTTCATTGTTTATTATGCCTGTATTGACAATGAGACTTTTCTCGGAAGAGATGGAAACAGGTACTCTGGAGTTACTCTTTACTTCACCTGTTACGGAAATACAGCTTATAGGCGGTAAATACCTTGCCTCTGTTATTTTTTATCTTCTTATGATATTGTTTACAGTTCCCCATATGCTTATCCTGTTTAAACTGAGTAAACCTGATATAGGTACAGTTTTAACAGGCTACGGAGGCCTTATTCTGGTGGGACTTACTTTCCTTGCTATAGGTCTTTTCCTTTCTTCTCTGACGAAAAACCAGATTGTAGCAGCAATTTTAAGTTTCGGTGTTTTATTAATTTTAGGCATAGTTTCATGGGCTTCTAATTTTTCGGATCCCACTACAGGAAAAGTATTGAGTTATTTATCCATATTTGCTCATTTTGAAGATTTTTCAAAAGGAGTCTTTGATACGAAACATCTCATATATTATTTGAGTTTTTCCTTCGGTGGACTCTTTTTAACTTATACTTCTCTTGATTCATTGAAATGGAGGGGATAAAAGTGAAGAAAAATTGTCTTCCTATATCGATATTACTTTTAGTTCTGGTCATAGCAGGCTATTTTGTCTGGACCACATATTATTCCACAGTTGAACCTGTGTATATAGTACCTGTCTTCTTCGTATTTTTAATTGCTTCCCTGGTATTTCTTGTTATGTGGATAAAACAGAATACAAGTGCCAGGATTTTTGCTCATGGAACGAATACTGTAGTTATGATAATTGCATTGATAGGTGTTCTTGCTTTAATTAACTATATAAGCAGTAAACACAGTTATCGTAAAGATTTTACCTTTAATAAAACCTTCAGTCTTTCCGATCAGACGGAAAAGATTTTGAAGGGACTCAATCAAAATATTATGATTTTTGCCTTTTATCAGGACGGAGATACAGGTTCCCGTGAGCAATTTAAAGATCTGATGGAAGAATATATGCACATAAGCTCAAAAATTAACTATAAAATTATAGATCCTGTAAAGAATCCGAATAAAGCCATAGACTATGGCGTTAAACAGCTTAATACTGTTATTCTTGAAATTTCTCCCGATAAAAGAGAAAAACTCAATGAAAAGGTTTCCGAGCAATCTTTAACCAATGCCATACTTAAGCTTACTAAAAGCGGCAGTAATAAAGTAGTTTATTTCTTAAAAGGCCATACAAAGGGAAATGCCGATGATTTTTCTGCTGTTAAAGATGCTCTGAAAAAAGAAACCTATGAGGTTAAAGACCTCATGCTTCTTCAGGATGCTCTTATACCTGCAGACTGCAATATTATTATTATTCCGGGACCTGATACAGATCTGGAAAAACCGGAATTAGATGCTATTAATGATTATCTTAAAGGTGGAGGGAAACTTATGGTCATGGTAGACCCTATGAAACCTGACCTTGCAGGATTGCTCTCTCAATGGAATGTAAAGGTAGAAAATGATCTTGTACTGGATGTCAGTGGTATAGGTCAGCAGATTTTTGGAACAAGTACATCTATGCCTCTTGCCGTCGATTATCCTGAACATGACATAACAAAAGATATGAAAGGTATGGCTACCATATATCCGCTTGCCAGATCTATCGGTACAATGTCAAATATCAATCCGAAGCCGGGTAGTTCTGCCGATATTATTATAAACAGCCTTCCTCAGAGCTGGTCCTATCGCGGAAAGCTTGACGGTAAAACCGAAATGAAACCTGATCCGTCAAGAGATGTAAAGGGACCTGTCTCAATGGGAGTAGCTGTGAATATACCGGTTGAAGAAGAGAAAAAAGATGCCTCCGCTCTCCCTCAGGAGGATAAGAAAATTCTTAAGGAAACAAGGATTGTGGTGGTCGGCAATTCAAGTTTTATAAATAATAAATATCTCTCTTTTCAGGGTAACAGTGATATGTTCTTAAATATGATTAACTGGCTCGGACAGCAGGAAGATCTTATATCTATAAGGCCTAAAAATCCTGAGATGCACCAGCTTGATCTGACCGGAAGACAGTC
>JBEHWO010000289.1:0-8939 GCA_040217695.1 Vulcanimicrobiota bacterium
GGCTGAAAGTCATTAGAGTAAAAGCTCTCGCCCGGTAACCCATGAATGTACGGGTTACCGGGTAATCATCGGGTAAATCTGTGGTAAATACTCCGCTAAATACAATCGCCCGGCTTTGCCTGTCTGGCGCTCTTCCGGAAAAATCTAAACTGGAATATCCATGTTTGATAGGGCTTGCATCATGCCACATTGCCTTATATGCGATTAAAATACACCTGTTCTGCCGTGATATTTTTCCTCCAGAGCACCAGACAGTCAAAGCCCTGTGATTGATAGCCCGATGTTATAGCGTTACGGGAAGATATTAATTACAAAATATCATAATCTGTGAGCCTGTCTCCTCACGTCACGCGTTACGCGTCACGAGAGAAGATATGTATTATTTATGCTCACCACAGTAATACGGTATATCTTTTGTCCTTCGGAGACTTCGTTGCTCCAGAGCTTCAACCCCGGAAGAGTGTAAAATAAATATTACTTTTCGGATAGCCTCTAAGACGCTTTCAGAACAGGTTTATTTATGTTAATATATGTGTAGAAATTTCATTCAGGGAAGCGAGGGAGATATGTAAATATGAGAAAATATAAGTGTTTACAATGTAACAAGATATTTATTCCTGAAGATTCGGATGCTGTCGAGTGTAATGATTTCTGCAGTCATGTATGCGAGGATGCTGCCGAAGCAGAGGAAGAAGAGGAAAAAATAACACTCCATCCGGAGGCACAGAGAGTAGCTAACAATCATATTAAAGGTGAGATCGTTAATCTCAGGCAAAGCCTTCATATAATTAAAAATAATATTCTTGTAAACGACCATGATTACAATCAGGCATGTAACCTGCTGGAAACTGCTATAGAAAAACTCGAAATCTGTCTTTCATACAGGACTTCCCGCGGAGGGATTATGGGACATCTCAGGATTTTACCACCGGCAGGTGAAGAGATATAGATAAGGCCGGTTATTTTTTTTCGTCGGTACAGCCGGGGGACTGTTTGCGTTTAAAAATGACAGGTGATTTTATATAGAACAGAAAATGATAAGTAATTCACAGCATGTTGATATATGGCATAAATTTTGAAGAGAATCATTTCGGAGAATAAATTTAGAGTACAGGGATTTTCATTTTTAATGGCGTAAAATCAATCTTTTAGGATAATTTATTTAAAGGGAGTTAATCTAAATAATTTAAAAGGAGGTTTGTTAAAATGATTTTCCTTATGAAAGCATTTACTGCCATATGTCTTGCCCAGGCGGCTGGATTGAATCCTGCACTTCCGGTGCTTATAGTGGCAACACTGGCGGCCTGCGGAGATATGTTTACATCCCGCGGCCTTACTGCTCCTGTAGTGCTTCCTCCTGAACTCATGTTTGCCGCAACCTGGTGGGGTCTTGCCATAATAATAGTAATAAATGTCATAGAATTTGCAGGTGATAAGATTCAGGGACTGGATAATATAAAACATTCCATTATAGACCCCTTTTCATCGGTACTTTCAAGTGTTTTCCTGACAGTATCGATTATGGGAGAACCTATGGGAGATCTCCTGAAATCAGGCAAAGAGACGATTGGTGCAATTCCGTCCGGTCTCTGTATGATAGGCCTGATAGACGGAGGTGCTGCTTTCTGGGTCGGAATGGTTCTCTTTACCGCGGTATGTGTTTCTATTACCCTTTTCTTCCTGGCAATGAAGGCTCTTTTAAGATATTTTATATCTGTCATTCCCGATATGGGGATAAGCAATATAATCGTGAGTTTTCTGGAAGACTGTCTGGCATTCATAAATGTAATACTGGCCATATTTCTTCCTGTATTCGGAGTGATCGTTACCGTTATCCTGGGCGTAACAGCTTTTTTCGCGGCAAGAACAATGAAAAGGAAAATCGCGGCAATCCTTAAGAAGAACAGGCCTGCAGAAGCAGCCGTATAAAGTAATAAAAAAATACTATCCTTTATTGACTCTCAGGTTTTTTTATATAAAATATTTCCAGAAAGGAGGTTATTAAATGAACAAACATTTTAAACAGATTTTCCCGGTTTTTCTGGTCATGTTTTTATTTGCTACATTTTATTCTGCCCCGTGTATTGAAAAAATCTCTCCCGATGAAAAAGCAATTGACCTGCTTGACAGGTTTCTTGCAGCCCTTTCCATAGAGGACCCGGAAAAAAGGCTTGAGGCTGTAATTCCTCTGGTACATAAAAGTTTACTTACATCGGACGGTAAAGATCTGGATAATGACACAAAACCTTATTCTTACAAAAAAGCTTATGAGAATGTGGGTTGTTATAAACAGCCCGTAGAGATTTATGAAGTCCATAAAGGCAATACTTATACTGTCGGATACGGTCCCACTGCGGAGAAGGGAAGAACGGATAAATACTTTATAAATAAAAAAGAAGGTGTTGCCGGTCGTCCCGCACCGATTCATATTTTCTGGCCCTCAGACGGGGGAGAGCCGAAGATTATTAATATGGGGAGTCTGTGATATAATTTAAACGTACAGGAATTTTCATTTTTAATAGCGTAAAATAAAGCTTTAGATAAAATTTTATCTGGAGGCAATTTATCTAAATAATTTAAACATACAGAAAAATTCATTTTTTCTGACCTGAGCATAAACAGGTAATAAAGGTTTTCCTCCCGTTACGGGAGGAGTTATGTATTATTTATGCTTATCTCAGTAAGCCAATCGTCCCGGTAAGGCAGGTGTGAATATATTTCTATGAAACAAAAACTTATAAAGGGCTGTCATGTATTTAATCATCATGACTTATGGTATGTCATTAATATTGAAGAAATGTGTGCATATACCATAGACTATGAAACAGCCCTGTTAATTAAAAATGCTTCTCCTGATGAGGTTTCCCAATCCCATGTGTCAGAAAAACTGAAAAAATACGGATTACTATCAGAAGTAAGAGAAGAAACATTAAAAAAAGAAGGAGAACCGGTTTTCATTACCAATATATGTCTTTTCCTGACCCGGGCCTGTAATCTCAAATGTATATACTGCTATGAAAAAGGCGGAGAATGCGGCATATGTGCCAATATGGAAGAACATACTGCTTTTCAGGCTATAGACTGGCTGATTGAACAATCAGGAAAAATAAAAAAGATATATACAGGACTGTTCGGAGGAGAACCGTTTCTGAAGTTTCCTTTGATGAAATCTGTTGTAGAATATGCAAAGAAGAGAGCCGGTGAGGCAGGGAAGAAAATTGTCTTCTATGTTACCACCAACGGCACTCTTCTGGATGATGAGAAAATTGCTTTTATAAAAGAACACAACATAGATGTCATGGTCAGTTTTGACGGTACAAAAGAGTTACAGGACAGCCAGCGTCCCTTCGCGGACGGCAGAGGGTCATATGATTCATCTGTGCCTGGAATAAAAAAGCTCCTTGAAGCACTGCCTGAAACTCCGGGACATGCCGTAATCGTCGGTAACACCGATCCTGAAATCGTAAAAAATTCTATGAAGGAAATCGGTTTCAGGCGCATATCAATTATGCCTGCTTCAAAATCCCTCTTTACGGAAGAGTATAATAAAACAAAAAGCAGGAGAGATACAGAATGTCTCCTCAATGAACTGGAAAAGGAAGAGGAAACCTGGATAAACCTGATTAAAAACAGAGATAGTGAAGGTCTGAAAAGTCTTAAAGACAGGAGTGAATTATATCAGGTAATAGTTTTCCTGCTCCATAACAATAAAAGACACTATGCCTGTGGTGCCGGTCTGGGTTTTGTGGCTGTTTCCTGTTCTGGAGATGTCTACCTGTGTCAGCGTTTTGTCGGAATGGAAGAATATAAACTGGGAAGTATTTTTGAAAAAGACTTGAGAAGGGAAGAATATCAAAAAAGCCCTGCAACGGAAAATAAATTATGCACTTCCTGTTTTGCCAGGTATTGCTGTGCCGGAGGGTGTAAACATGATAATGTTGCTTCCTGCGGTTCCGTATCGATGCCGTCTGAGGATATGTGCAGGCTCAGACGCCGTGAACTTGAACTTGCGGCATCTATAGTATGCAGGCTTAATTCTGACGACATAGCTTTTCTCACTGACAGGGAAATCTTTCCTCCCAGGCCATGTCTCCTGGATTTTTAGGGGAATAATAAAATAATCAATACGGATCTCACGGAACTGTATTGATTATTTACTGATTTATTTCGTTATATTCCTAACAATATTACTGGTCACTGGTACAGGGCTTTACATCATAGGGATGCATGGTGGAACAGCTATCCATAGAACAACCCCATCCGCCGCTTAAACTGGCAAGAGCATCATCACTTAACTCTTTCTTCAAGCTTTTTACTTCATCTGCAGTAAAATCAAAGCCTTCTTTTTTTGCGAAGGTCATTCTTTCCTTTGCATCTTTACATCCGGCGACTTTTTTTGCAAAATCCGGATCTGTATTAATTTTTTCTACGAATGCCCTGGCAGATTCCATACTCATAAAAAAACCCCCTTTTATTTTTCTTTAAAAATAAATTATATCAGAGATAGATAAAGTTTTCAATGCTATTACTGACTGATACATATCCCGGTCTGTCGTCATGTATATTACTGAGGTGAGCATAAATAATAAATATATGATCTCGTGACGCGTAACGCGTGACTGGAGGAAAACGTTTATTACATGCTTATGCTCAGGTCAGTAGAAGAAACCTTTTTGAGTCTTACCCTGAAAAACCTTTGTAGTCTTTCCTTTCATCTCCTTTCTTTGTTTATTTTCCTTTCAATGAAATTTATTATAATATGAAGTTGTGAAAAAGATATGAAATTACTATGAATGTTATGTGAAGAAATATTTTATAGAATTCGGAGGAATTTGGAAAAGATACGGGCGAAATTCAAACAATGCCGGATAGACGGTAATTATGTTATCATCCTGTTAATCGATTCTTTTAAAACATGTTCAAACGTATCTCTGACGATCTCTATCTTGAATCCTTCTGCCAGACATTCAAATATTTCGTCATGAAATAGTAAAAGATAATGATTTATTTTTTCCCAGGTTTCAGTTTTGTAATAGCGGTGAACACTGTTTATTTTAACTTCTTCCTTAATCCACCGGGAATTATGTATTATATGGGCACCGTAAGGTTCAAGTCCTTTTCCCCGTAAAGGGTGGCCGTGGATTACTTCATCATTTGCACCGCCGAATTTATATGCATAGCAATGTATAAACTCTACGATTGCGATTGTTAAAAGCTCTTCTTTTGCAGGGTCTATTATCTTTACATATGTGCCGTCCCATTCAGGATCGATTTTCCCTGTATAGTAGATTAAAAAAGTCTTATTGCCGGAAGAAATTACATGCGGCAGAGGAGCACCTGTGTCCCATTTCACCGGCCAGTCACATAACATTGCCGTTTCCTCTTTTTTAGCAAGAGACATTTTTCTCTGGAGTAAAAGGTTTTCTTCCTGTGCGGCCTGATATTCCTCCATTTCTCCTCCCATGTGTTTTTTAGAAAGGTTTTTAACGGATTTTTCCAGTCTTTCATTGGATTTTTTTAACTTTTCTTCCAGAAGTGATATGTTATTTTCCTCTGATGTCATCTTTTTTACCTTGCTGACCGGAGCATAAGCATGTAATAAGGGTTTCCCTCCCGTCACACGTTACGCGTTACGCGTCACGCGAGTATATATGCTTATCTCAGTAACCTCTCCGGAGATTAAATTTTCATGGTTTCCACTTTAACAGATCCCTGTTCTGTAAAGGTTATTAAAGTTTTCTCTCTGATGCCTGACAGAAAACCTGACATGAAAACTATATATATGGTCTTTCCTCCCAGTTCTTTATATCCTGCCTCATAGGATAACTGAATTCCGTTATAATATTTTTTTGGTATTTTCTTCAGGTCTTCTTCTGAAATGTTATATACCTTCCCGAAAGCCTTTATTGTAAACTCCGTAAATTCGTTTTTATCATTCTGTTTGCCTGAGATTTTTACAGGGCCGGATTCTCCGATTCCTTTCGACTGTATCGTAAAATCGGATAATGTCAATACTCCTTCCTGGGAAGCAAATACATGGGATGTTAAAAAAAGAATGAATGTAATTACCAGTATAATTTTTATCATTAATATCCTTCCTTTCTCGATTCAAGTTATTTAAGATCGTGACGCGTGACGCGTAACGCGTGACGCGTTTAATCGCCCATCACGCATTACGCATTACGAGGTCATTCTATAATATAAGTTTAACTCTTAATTCTGCATAGAGCAATACAGTTATTTATATTTTTTTCAACAAATCTCCTGCCGGTCTGATTAATAGTCTTTTTGTTCTCTTCAGGAGCAATCGATTTTATTACTGTTTTATATATGATATAATATTATTATTGACCTGCAATAAGAGTCTTCCTCCTGTCACGCGTCACGCGTCACGCGTTACGCGTCACGAGATCAATACCTCAATAAGAGAAGGTGGAACGTTTTATGGGAAAAAAACCTGTAGAATACAGTAATTCTGATGATGAATACGGAATGACTCCTCTGGAAGTCGCAGTAAGTGATGGTGATGTATATACAGTCAATTTATGCTCTCCTGTCATCATGCCGTGACGGTAAGGCTCCGGATGCCGTTGTTCTGGCGGTAAAAAATCTTTCAGCATGTTCTCCTGAAAAATACAATTGCCATGACTCCAGAGACATTCCTTCCATACAGAGACTTTCGGAACTGGTAGAATTATTCATAACCCTCATACCATGGCAGAATCGTCTGAAGTTAAAAGAACTTTTCAGAGAACTGGCAGATATAATGAACAGTTCTGAACTATGGATTTACAGAGTAAAATTATTAATGTCCTCTCTGCCATGGGATATTCCTTCCGAATGTGCCGGTACTGTTATAAAACTCTCAGAGGAAGTTAAAGAGACTTTTTTCTTAAATTATATTACAGAAACGATAAGATTATTCTTCCGTAAAGAAATTGTAATTCCGGAAATAGAAAATACAGTGGAAATTATCAAGAAATTGATGGTGTCAGAACATACACAGTTAATTGCCCTTACATTGCTTGACATTACGGGAGAACATTTCAAATGGCCTCCGGAATGTAAAGAAATACTCAGGAATATGAGAAAGAGCTCATCTCCTGTGGTAAGGGCCGAAGCGTTAAGGATATGGACTGTAAGGGACTTAACCATGGTGAAAATTCCTTTAATTAGAAAGAAACGCCGGTATTTTTCAGAAAGGTTTTTACAAAGAACAACTTTCACAATAATGTTTTTTATGTTAATATATTTAACTGAAAATAAAAAAATCAAAAAAGATAAAGGATAAAATATGAAAAACACAAGGGATTCAATTGAAAAAGCAGAGAAAATATTAATAAGAGACATAAAAGCTTCTACGAAAAAAGTTTTACTCAGAGGTTATATTAACAGGATTGTTCAAACAGGAGGGCCTACAGTCTTTTTTATTTCAGACGGAACAGGAGAGTTTTCAATAAAAGGTTTCATAAAACCCGGTGAACGTGCCTATCCTGAAATAACAGAAGGGGCAGGTGTTGAAGCCATTGTTGAAACGGGAGAGTTCAGAGGAGAGATTGAAGGTGAAATCAGATCTATCAATAAATTAAATGAAGCTGACCTTCAGGAACTTCAGGAGGAAATCTGTAAGATTGAACTTGAGAGGGCAAAGGTAAATGAAATTCCCTTTCTGGTTGACAGTCCTGTATTACAGAAATTAAAACCCCGTTTTATGGAGGCAGCCCTTCACATAAGGCTTGCAGTTATCAGAAACAGGCCCGTTATCATAAGACATCACAATGACTGTGATGGTTATTCTTCAGGTTTTGCCCTTGAGAAAGCGATTGTGGCTTTAATCATAGGGCAGCACAGTTCGGTTAAAGCGCCCTGGGAATATTTCCAGAGAGCGCCCTGTCAGGCACCTTTTTATGAACTGGGAGATTCCATCAGGGATACTGCCGGGTCACTCCACAATGTGGCAAAATTTTCAAATAAAATGCCTCTGATTATAATTGCAGACAACGGTTCATGCGAAGCAGATTTAATGGGTATAAGGCAGGGTAAAATTCATGGTGCAGATTTCATCGTTATAGACCATCACGGGTTTGACAGAGACGTTATTTCCTCCGAAGTATTAACCCATATAAATCCATTCCTTGTCGGGGAAAGTGGTTCTAAAATCTCTGCAGGCATGCTCTGTGTGGAACTGGCCAGGTTCATCAACAATGATGTGGAGAATATCATGCAAATAGCTGCAATGAGCGGTTATTCCGACAGGATCGATCTGGAAAACAGGGAAGTAATGGAAAAATATCTGAAAATCGCAAATAATGAAGGTTATTCAAAAGAATTGCTGTCAGACATAAGCCTTGTCATAGAATATGTTTCCTCAAAGGTCAGATTCATGGAAGCGAGAGAATATATAGAAGTTCTCTTCGGAGAACCGAGAGAAAGACAGAAAGAACTGGTCTCACTGATGGCTCCCTATATTAAAGAACTGGACAGAAAGGGTCTTGCCATAGGTAAATCCGAGGCACTTCAGGAAAAAATCGGCAATATTACTCTTCAGACGATTGATATAGAGAAATCCTTCCCGGGATTTGGTTTTTTCCCGAAACCCGGAAGAGCTACAGGACTTATTCATGATAATTACCAGAAAGAGTCGGGAGTATCGGCACTGGTTACGGCAGGCATTATGAACACGGCGATTACTATAAGAGCTACAGATGATGCGAAATTCTCGGTTTATGATTTAAAAAATTATCTGACAGAACTGTTACCTGATGCATTTGTAGAAGGAGGAGGTCATAAAAATGCAGGAACATTATCTTTCATCCCCGGTAAGAAAGATGAAGTGGTCAGATTATTCAGGGAATTTTTTGTCGAAAGAACTACGGGACAGATATGATGTAGTTTCACCTGTAAAAGAAATAAAGAAGGATAAGATCTCAGAATAAATT
>JBEHWO010000290.1:0-8929 GCA_040217695.1 Vulcanimicrobiota bacterium
ACTGGCAGAGAAACCTTCTGTTGCAAAGGAAATAGCACACACACTGGGGTGTAACACAAAAGGAAACGGCTATTTTGAAGGTTCTCAATATATTATAACATGGGCTCTCGGACATCTTGTGACACTGAAAACACCGGAAGATTACGGAGATAAATATAAAAGCTGGACTGCTGACACACTCCCTATGATACCGGAAAAACTGGAAACAAAAATAATTCCGGGATCAAAAAAACAGTTCTATAATATTAAAGAAATTGCAAAGAGAAGTGATATAAACGAACTCATTATTGCCACAGATGCGGGAAGAGAAGGAGAACTTGTGGCAAGGCTTATTATGGAGCATATACACTGGAAAAAACCTTTTAAGAGATTATGGATTTCTTCTCTTACCAGACAGGCAATAAAAGAAGGATTCTCCAGATTAAAACCGGGAAGAGAATATGACAATCTCTTCAATGCGGCAAAATGCAGAAGTGAAGCGGACTGGCTCATAGGACTGAATGTCACCAGGGCTCTTACCATAAAATATAATGACCAGCTCTCTGCCGGAAGGGTTCAGACTCCGACCCTTTCAATGATGGTAAAAAGAGAACAGGAAATAAGAAATTTCAGGCCTGTCCCCTTCTGGATTCTTGAAGCCGGTGCGGGAGGATTTACCGCACAATATGCGGATAAAAATAATAATACCAGAATATTTGATAGAACAGAAGCAGACAATTTGAAAGCAAAGCTTTCAGGAAAACCTGCCGTAATTAAAAATGTCGTAAAAAAAGAAAAAAGTGAAAATGCTCCTCTGTTTTATGATCTTACGGAACTTCAGAGAGAGGCAAACAGGAGATACGGATTTACTGCACAGAAAACCCTTAAATCATTGCAGTCCCTTTATGAATATCATAAACTAGTTACATATCCAAGGACAGATTCACGGTATATTACAGATGATATAGTTCCCACCCTGAACCAGAGATTAAATTCCCTTCCATGGGATTATAAAAATTATGTTTCCGAAATAGTAAAGAATAAAATGCCGGTAAATAAATCTTCGGTAAATAACAGTAAGGTTACGGATCATCATGCCCTTTTACCTACGGAAGAAAAAGCACAGACAGGCAATTTAACACAGGAAGAAATGAAGATTTATAACCTGATAGTGAAAAGATTTATAGAAAATTTCTATCCTCCTTTTAAATATGAACAGGTAAAGGTTACCCTGGACATTGACGGAGAAAATTTCACTGCATCGGGGAGAACTGTAACTGACACAGGATGGAAAAAGGTAGAAGACAGATCCGACGGAGAAAAAAGTCTTCCTGAACTGAAAGAAGGTCAGAAATTCGACAAAGTCAGACTGGAATTGAAAAGCAGTCATACAGAACCACCTCCGCGCCATACAGAAGGAACACTCCTTACGGAAATGGAAAAAAACTGTCTTGGCACACCTGCTACAAGGGCAGATATAATAGAGAAACTCATAAATGTAAATTATGTGGAAAGGCATGAAAAAAGTCTGATTCCAACGGAAAAAGGTAAACAGATTGTAGATATAGTAGTCACAGATCTCAGAAGCCCTGAACTTACGTCGAAATGGGAGAAAGAGCTTGAAGATATAACAAAAGGAAAAAAACAGAGAAAAGATTTTATGCAGGATATAGTTTACAATACGGAAAGGCTTGTAAAAGAAACACTTCAGGCAGATAATTCGTACAAACACAGTAATATGATCAGTAAAACCTGTCCCGAATGCGGTAAAAATCTCCTGGCTGTTACAAAAAAAGATACACTGCTTCATACATGTTCCGATAGAAGCTGTAAATTCAAAGAAATAGTGGGACGACTTTCCCATAAAAAATGTAAAAAGTGCCATGGGAAAATGGAAATGAAAGAAGTAAAAGGTGACACGATTTTTACATGTAAAAAATGCAATATAGAACAGAAACTATCGGAAATGGCAGAAGGAGGAAGGGCAAACAGGAGAGAACTTTCCAGTATTAACAGGAAAAACGACGAAGAATTTAAAAAAGCTGATAATCCTTTTGCAGCTTTGAAGGATTTTTTCAATTAGCCGTCTAATTTTCCACGTAACGCGTGACGCGTGACGCGTGACGCGTCACGCTTCATAAGAAAGGAGACTATTTATGGCAATAAGAGAAGGAGCCTGGGATTGTCCTGCCTGCGGGCAGAAAAGGAACAGAGGGCCGGAAAAGCACTGCGGTGCATGCGGGTCACCGAGAGGAACAGACGTAAAGTTTTATCTCCCTGAAGATGCACAGGAGGTTACAGATGAAGAAGCATTGAAAAAAGCAAAAAGCGGGCCTGACTGGAACTGCCAGTATTGTAACGGCGACAATGGTGCAGATAAAGCTTTCTGTACCGGCTGCGGTGCAGGTAAAGACGGATCTCCTCCGAGAGAAGTAAAATTTATACCGGAAGGCGGAGAAAAACCGGCACAGGAGCCGGAACCTGCTAAAGATCCTGTCAAAGAAGCTCCGAAATCTCCACATACAGCGGCAAAAGGGGGATGTCTTGCTTTACTGATGAGCTTTATACTTTTTATGCTTATAGGGTGCTGCTGCTCATCTTTCTTTGCAAAAGATACTACTGTTACAGTCAATGGTTTTAAATGGGAAAGAACAATAGAAATAGAAAAACTTAAAACTATAAGAGAAAAAGCCTGGGAAGGGAATGTACCTGCCGGAGCCCATGTTATATCCAGATCAAAAGAAATATATGAATATGAAAAAGTTCAGACAGGAACAAAAACTAAAACTAAAATTGTTAAAGAAAAGGTTCAAACAGGTACAAAAAAAGTCAAAACCGGTGTAAAGGATATGGGGAATGGCTATTTTGAAGATGTTTATAAAGAAGAACCTGTTTATGAAACAGTAGAGAAAGAAGTAAAGTATGACGAGCCTGTGTATAAAGAAAAACCTCTATATAAACAGAGAGTAACCTATGAAATAGACAAATGGACTGTTGCAAGGACAGAAAAGGCAAATGGTAATAACCAGAAAGCTTCATGGCCGAAAGTAAATTTAAGATCAAAAGAACGAGAAGGTAAAAGAACAGAAACCTATACAGTGTTATGTACAGATGATAATGGGAAAAATCTCACCTATAGCCCTAAAACAGAAAAAGAATGGCTTTCTATTGAAAATGGAAAAACTTATAAAGCAAAAGCTGCCTTTGATAAAGTTACAGAAATGGTGAACGAGTGAACATTTGTCAGTGAGCAGTGAGCAGTTATCAGTGACCAGTGCTATATGACCGGTATTATTTATCAGTTCCTGCAGCATGGAGGTAAAAAAAATAAGAGTATTTTCTATATTATTTCTTATCCTTATATTATGTATCTTTAAAATCTCTTCTAACGAAAAAACATTCACTATGACTTTTGTAGGAGATATACTGCTTGATAAAAACTATCTCCCTGATGAAGTGTATCCGTTTAAATATGTAGAGGAAATCCTTCAAAAGAGTGATATTACGGCGGGGAATCTGGAGTGTCCCGTAAGCATGAGAGGCTATCCCAACCCTGCAAAAAATCCTGCATCAGTGGCTGCAGGAAGGGAATATATATTCAGAGCTTCTCCGAAAATGGCTGAAAGTCTATCCAGGGCAGGTTTTGATGTATTGAGTCTTGCCAATAATCACTCAATGGATTACGGAACTCAGGCATTACTGGACACAGTGGATTTTATCCATAGTTTCAACGGAGGAGCCACAGGAGCAGGTAAAAATATATCTGATGCCAGATGTCCCTATTATATTCAAATCCAAGACACACTGGTAGCTTTTCTGGCATATTCCGAAATAGTTCCTTACAGCTACGGAGCAACTGAATATTCACCGGGTATTGCAGTGGCTTCTATGGATTATAACAGAGATTATTTCCGTAAAGATATAAAAAAAGCAAAAGAGAATGCAGATATAGTAGTAGTATATTTTCACTGGGGAGAAGAAAAAAAGTTCCATGGAGACAGAAGACAGAAGGAACTGGCGAGGCAATCGGTAGATATGGGAGCAGACCTGGTCATAGGTGTTCATCCCCATGTGCTTCAGGGTATAGAAAAATATAAAAATAGCCTGATTGCCTACAGTCTCGGGAATTTCGTGTTCAACCCTTCCGATGAAGCTTCAAAAGAAACAATAATACTTCAATGTAAATTTGAAAATGAAAAATTATCACATATAAATCTCATACCTGTTTATATTCAATCAGGAAAACCTGTACCGGCAACGGGGGGAAGAAAAAATAAAATTATGGAAAGAATAAGAAACCTTTCTGCCGAACTGGGTTTTAACCTTAAAATATAGGGAGTTATAAAAAATGAAAAGAACATTAAAATTGAAAATGATCTTATATATCTGGGGCACTACGGTATTATTATTATCACTTATTCTGGTTATAAATTTTTATTTCAATGAATACCAGGTAATGACAAGCCTGAAGGCAATAGGTGAAACCTTTGCAGGATATCAGGCAAAAAAAATTGACGAACAATTTTCCAAAGCAGCAGTTATACCTGTTATGAACGCCCTGGCTGTTGAAAATTTATTGCAGAAGAAAGATGAAAAAGCACTGGAAATCTATCTTAAAGAAGTACTGGAAAAGAACAGTTATATACTCGGCACATGCATTGCTTTTGAACCATACAGTTTTTACAGAGACAAAAAATACTTTGCCCCTTATTATTATTTCAGTGATCCCAGAGGTAATAAACCTGCATTTGTAGTACTGGGCAATGATGATTATGATTATTTTTCTCAGGACTGGTACAGACTGCCAGTGGAATCAGACACACCGGTATGGATAGATCCTTATCTGGACACAGGTGTCAATGTTCTTATGGTAACATATGCGACAAAATTTAAAATAAATAACAGAGTAAGCGGTGTTACAACGTCTGATATTGCATTACTTAAATTAACAGAAGAAATCAATAACATAACCCTTGCTAAAACCGGCTATGCTTTTATAGTCAGCAACAAGGGATTACTGGTTGCTTTTCCCGAAGACTGGTTTGAAATATGTGATAAAACTGTAGAACTGATGAAAGGTAAAATTACTGAACAAAAATTAAAAACTCTGGAAGGATTAAAAAAGAAGAGATTTGTTCAATCAGACCTGGCAGAGACACTTAAGAAAATGTCTTTCAATGATAAGGAGATCGGTATGATATTTACCGGTGAAAATTCTGCCACCACTCCTGCAGTTAAAATACTTAATAATATATCTAAAATTAATAATGACAGATTCAACAAAAATTCTCTTGCCAGTAAAATGTTCATTCAAATGACCATAGCAAAAGAAAAAGGACTGGCAGAAGAGAATTCAACGGAAGAATATCTGTGGTATACAATCAATCAGACAGCTGTAGATAAATTAAGATTTGCCCCGGATAAATTAAGTATTGTGAAATCATTGATAAATAAAAAATTTTCCAGAAAGCACCTGACGGAAAGATTAACCTCTTCAGGTTTTTCCAGACAGGATATTGAAGTTGTTATTTCTTATTCCGAGAAAAAAGAAATGCCATGGTTTTTACTCAATGATAGTACGCTGGACATGTTAAAAGGTACTATGACTTCTGATAAAATAAAATCAATAGAACTTCTCATAGAAAACAGAAGAATTTCAAAAAAAGAACTTACAGGGGAATTAAAAAAACTGGGGCTTAAAAGTCAAATTACATATATTTTAGATCTCTTTGCCAGAGAAGGTATAGCACAGTTTATAATGAACGATACGTCTAAAAGCATATTGATAAATAAAGTAACAGATATATATACTCCCATAAAAAAAGCTATTGAATCACTTGAAGACGGAAAAATATCTGAAGAAGAACTGACAGAAAAATTTACTATTATAGATATTGACAGAGAAATCATTCAAGAAATACTGGGGCAACTGAAAAAAGATAAGAATAAAGAATTTTTTATAAATAATAAATCCAGAGATATATTGTTAAAGAAACTGAACGACAGATATGAGCCTGTTATAAAAGCAATAGAATTAATTGGAGACGGAAAAATTTCAGAGGAAGACCTGAAAAACAAACTGACAGTATTAGACTTTAATAAAGACTGGATCAGAGGAATACTGGATAATTTACCTCAATATGCAATCAATGATAGAGCCAGAAGTATGTTACAAAATATTTTGAAAGATAAATATATTGCCGATATAAAACTGGTAGAAGAAAAAACACGGAAACATGATCTGAAAGAAAAATTTAACAATCTGACTTTTAACGACCAGGAAATTACCGAAATTCTCGATCAATGCCAGAAAGACGAAAAAGGTTATTATCCTGTTAATGATATAACCGTAAATATAGTAAAAGATAAATTGAAAGACATATATGAATTTAATTCAGACTATATAAATTCTCTGAAACACAGGTCTTTTTCGGAAGAAGATCTGATAAAAGAACTGGAGAAACTTGGTATTAGAAACAGAGACATTGATATAATTATCGGACAGGAAAGAATTAACTGGATGGATTATGTATTTTTAAGGAAGGACAGCCGTACAGGTGTTGCGGAAAAATTATATACTTTTGTAAGAGTCAATGATCCTTACAGTGGAGAAGACTCATGGATTCATCTCTATCCCATAAGGAACGGAAACTTCTGCATAGGTTTTGTTTACCCCTATGATGAAATAATGGAAGAAGTGACAGCTGTGAGAAATCACAAGATTTTATCAGGTATAATAGGACTTACTCTTCTGTTGATAATTATCATTCTCCTGTCAAATTCCATTACCCGTCCAGTAGCCCATCTGGCAGAATTTGTTAACAGAGTGGCCAAAGGAGAGCTTGATCAGAAAATATCTGTATCAACATCTACCTATGAAGTAAAAACCCTTGCATTATCTTTCAATAAAATGATAGACGATCTGAAAAAGTACATAGAAGAAAATGAAAAAGTTACTGCAGAAAAAGAAAGAATAGCAAATGAAATAAAGGTAGCAAGCAGGATTCAAATGTCCATAATACCTCAAACCTTCCCGGCTTTCCCCGAGAGAAAGGATATAGATATATTCGCAAATATAATACCTGCCCTGGAGGTAGGAGGAGATTTTTACGATTTTGCCTTTATAGACGATCACCGCCTGGGATTTGTAATAGGAGACGCATCGGGGAAAGGTGTTCCTGCGGCACTTTTTGTGGCCATAAGCCGTTCTTTTCTGAAAGCAACTTCTACTGCAATGAAAGACCATGAACCAGGAGAGTGTCTCAGACATGTAAATGAACTCATATGCAGTGAAGATTATATGAATATGTTTATTACTATGTTTTACGGCGTATTGGATACAAAAACAGGGGAACTTCATTACTGTAATGCTGGCCATAATCCGTCTTATATTATTAAAAACGACGGTACCTTAAAAAGACTTGAAACGGTTAACGGCCCGGCTCTCGGTGCTTTCAGCGGAGTGGATTATAAAACCCTTACGCTCGATATAGGTGACGGTATATTCCTTTATACAGACGGAGTGACAGAAGCATTTAATAAAGAAGGAGAGATATTTTCAGATAAAAGGCTTGAAGATATACTGACAGGTATTAAAGATTTCGCACCGGAAAAATCTGTTAAAACAGTAATTGAGGAAGTAAAAAAATTCTCGGAAGGTATCCCTCAGTCAGACGATATTACCGTAATGAGCGTCAAATACCTGGGAGAAAAACATATGATAACGTCAAAATTAGTAAAAAGTGAGTAGTGAGTAGTGAAAAGTAAAAGGTTTACTTCTTTTCACTTTTCACCTTTCACTTTTCACTGACCTACCCGAACTCTATCATTATACTTTCGAGCTTTTTAACCTTATCTGTTACTGCATTTACAAAAGCAACAGAGAAGGCAGGATAAGTTTCCAGAAGTTTTATAAAATCATCGCCTTTAAAAGACATGATATGGGCATCGCCCATAAGTACTTCTGCTGTAATGCAGGATGGACTTTCATCCCATATATTGCATTCACCGAAGAAACTGGCAGGGCCCATTACCCTGAGGGTTCCGAGCCATCCGGCCTTTGAATATTTCATAAGTTCCACAAAACCATCAACAATAATATAGAACTTTCTGTCCACATCGCCTTCCCACAGTATATCGGTTTCATCATAATAATATTCCTCTTTTGCCAGTCCGGCAAATACGACAAGGTCTTCTTCGGAAACTTCGGAAAAAAGAGAAATGTCTTTGAGAAGATTTATCCTGTCAGAAAGAGCCCTCGTAATCACAGGTTTCATCTTTGTCACATCCAGAACAGGCCATTGAAAATCCAGTTTAGCCAGTATTACATCGGTTTTAAGTGACAGAATTTCTATATTTATTTCTTCACTACTGAGCCACCCTTTATGAAGCATAATATTTTCTATAGAAGTTTTAAACAGAGGATTATCATAATTTTCATAAAGATAATCAATAAATTTCCCTGACGGACATATGTCAATATTTAACATAGCTTCTGTTAAAGCAGCAGAGAGATTTATCTTTTTATTATTTGTAATGTGAAATGTTTCATTCAGAAGATTTTTCCTGTCATGTAAAAGAAATATTGCTTTCGCGGCACAGTCTACATAGGTAAAATCTATTTCTTCCGTATGTGGCATTACTCCCAGATTAATATAAGATTTCACCATGGAATAAAAAGCATTTTCTTCAATATTTTGCTGAAACATGCCTGTTTTAGAGTGAAAAACTGCAGTGCCTATTCTGTAAATATTTGCATTGAGTCCTTCTTCTCTTGCATTCATAACCAGTTTTTCTGCCTGAAATTTTGTCTGACCGTAAAAAGTTTCTACAGTCTGCCCTATGTCGAAATCTTCTTCTGTAAAAAACACCTTGTTTTTTCCCTTCACATGCCCTTCTGCCACAGAAATAGTTGATATATGGTGTAAATCCTTCTGCTTTCCTTTTTTAG
>JBEHWO010000291.1:0-8906 GCA_040217695.1 Vulcanimicrobiota bacterium
CAAAAAATACAGAAAAATCTGTCATTGCGAGCGAAGCGAAGCAATCCCATTATTACAACAGAAACTGTTGGGATTGCTTCGTCGCTCCGCTCCTCGCAATGACAAAATGCGTAACTCCTTTTTAGAGATGTGTCAGTCAACCAGGAAATATACTATAAAGGTGACGATTCTTGATAATCAGAGCAGAACCCGTTGGAATTATGTTTTTTATACCATGTACTGGAAGACGTGGCATAATAACAGGGAAGGAACTTGAGAAACTGTTTGACTGGGTGGAAACAGGGAAAGAAAATTCTTTTACAGACCGGTTATCCCATCTTCATATTATGCCTTATTTGAAAGACAGGAAAAAAATCCTGAAAGAAGAAATTGAAAAATCTTATAACATTAAATCTCCTCCTGCGTCATTTTCTGTTCCTGAATCTCTTCATATAGATCTTACTTCAAGATGCCTGTTGAATTGCTCTCAATGTTACAGAGACAGAACATCCGGTGTAGATATGGATTTTAATTTTTTAAAAAAAATACTGAAAGAAGCAGAAAAGATAAACATATTTCAGATCGCCTTCGGCGGAGGAGAACCTCTGTTATATCCCCGCCTGGTGGAGGCTGTATCTGCCGTAAACACTTATGGTATGAGTTCTACTGTTACTACAGGAGGGGTAGGATTGAATAAAGATTATCTTCAAAACCTTATAGATGCAGGAATAAATCATATACAGATTTCTTTAAACGGCTCAACGCCGGAAATAAACAACAGATCAAGAGACGGCTATAAAGAAGCCATTGAAGCACTCTCTCTGCTAAAATCACAGAAACTGAGCTATGGCATAAACTGGACTGCCAGGCGTGATAATCTGGAAGATTTTCCTTCCATGATATATTTAGCCCAACAGTACAGAGTAAAAAATATCAATATATTGAGACTAAAACCTGACAGAAAAGGAAGTTTTAAAGAACAAATTCTTTCACCGTCAGAGTTTATCAGACTCGGAGAATATATAAAGAAATATTCACTGAAGGGGCCGGTCATAAAAATCGACTCTTCCTTTTCCAGTCTCCTCTGCTGGATTTACAGTGATAGCCATCTACCCGCAGGATGCGGCGCAGGAAGGTATTTTATGTCATTAGATATGTACGGTAATTTCAGAGCATGCAGCCATATGACATATGGCGAAAAATATGATACAATTATCGATTACTGGTATGAATCGGCATTTTTAAATAAATTGAGGCTACTGGAAGACATGAGTGAACCATGCAGCACCTGTTTGAATCTTAATAAATGCAGGGGATGCAGGGTAATATGTAAAGACCTTTACGGAGATTTTTACGGAGGAGAAACAGGTTGCCCTGCTTATAAGTCTTTTATAGAAAGGTAAGAGAAATATGTTTGTTTATAGTGATGGTTTTGAGATAGACGGTTCCGATACAACTTTTAATCTCGTAATTCCCGGCAGAGAAATACTTGCCGAAGTAATTGAATATTATTGTTCTCTTCCTTTATGGAATAAGAAAGAACCTGTTGAGTTCAGAAGATACAAAAACTCTGTTGATGTTTATGAAAGGAACTGCAGGAAACAAACGATTAATTTCGGGGAAACAGATAAAATAACCAGATTTGTGAAAGATCCCGAATGGAAAGGCAGTGCTTCTGTACAGACCCGGTGTCTTTTACCGGACATGTTGAATCCTTCACTTAAAGAATCAATATATAAATTAAGTGAAGGAAGGCCCGGAAATAAAGGAGAATTTAGAAAAGTTAAATGTCCCGGTTCCACTCTTCTGGAGAATGATCTTCCTTTAACAGTTTCTCTGGATTTTGACAGAAATATTGTAACATATCCAATTGATGATAAAACTATAGATGGTATCGTCTTAAACCGGGACCCTCTTGTAAAACAGATAAGTGATGCCGGTTATATACAGCTTTATTTTCATTGCGGTCCTTCTTTTATTTATGAATATGCCGCCTTTGTTATGACCTCTCTTGCCGAAAGATTTCCTTCTCTCGGCATATACGGAGGACTCGACTGTGCCGGCGGGTTTATGGAAGGCTGTACATACAGTACGTCACTTTATGGCTATGAAAGATTCAAAATACCTCTGAAGTCTCTGGAAGAAGATATAAAATATCTTATAGATAATAAAATAATAAAATTACCTTCCGTAACTTTTGATACATATTTTAATCCGAAGGTTGAGAATAAAACAGTCTGTGACATAACACTTATAAATAAGACAGATGGTGCGGAAAACTTTGCTCTGGAAACGGACTGTGACGAACTTTATTTTATGGTTGATGAAATCCGGAAAAAGAAATATAGAATCGATTTAAAAACTTACTGTACATATGTAAGTTTTTTGATTGAAAGAGGCTATCCGCCGGAAAATCTTGTTTATACCTGTGCCTTTCATATGTTGATACCTGATAGAAATGATATATGTCACAGGCCAGAATTATTGAGTATGTTAGAGAAAAATCTCGGAGATTTTGATGAAGATATAAGAGATAAAAGCTGGTCCTATCAGGGTTTTGTGACAGTATCAGGAGAACAAGATGAATATGTTATTGAGCTCAGAGTGGACAGGAGGATGGGAGAATATTTTGACTCTGTTCTAAATTTTCTATAAACCTCTCAAGTGTTACTATACTTTTATTTTGCGAGCATTAGTTCCTCCCGTCACGCGTTACGCGTTACGCGTTACGACTATCACGCGTCACGACAATCACCACCAAGAAGGTTATAGAATTTTGTTGATTTCGAAAAATTCCTGATAGAACGAAGTAACTTCAGTGATTCATTGAAATTATTAAAAAAAACTAAATAATCCAAACAATTTGTTGATAAGTAATTTGAAAAAATGTTATAATTAAATCGGCAGAGTGAATGGATTTTAAAGATTAAAAAATTGAGAGGAGGAGTTGCCTGACTTTTACCGGTCAGGATATTTATGGATAACATAGAAAATACCAAAAACACAGAAGAACATGCTCCGGAAAATACTGAAGAAGAAGTCTCTAAATCTTCTGAAAAAGAAGAGATTAGAGGATACAAAGACTTTGCTTATGCCTATTGTCCTGAAGGGGAAACAAAATTGCCTCCCGATGAATATCACCTGTTGAAAAATGATTTTGCTCAGATCAATAACAGGGGATTTAAATCCTTTCAGGAGAGTACTCCGGGAAGAGAAATTGACTGGATTGGTCTTTATATGGGTTCCCGTTATGGAACTGTTATTACGACAGATGAAAAAGGAATACCTCAGGTTAAAACCTCGGGTAATGAATTTACTCCCCAGGGAGAAAAACGTATTCAGCGCTTTTTTATCGGTCTTCGCGGCGAAGTGGCTACAAAAGATTTTTCTGTTCAGTCAGTAAATCTTTCAGGTAATGATACAATAGTCAAAGAATTTGAAGTTAATTCTGCAGGATATAAACTTATAAAGAATATTATTGAAGATGCACAGAAAAAAGGTGAACAGGTCCAGCGCAAAATAGATGAAGAAGACGAACCGTTCTTCCCCTTCTATCATTCACCTGAAAAGAATGTTCTTTCTATGAACAGGAATATAGAAGAAGGTGTGAACCTTGATCTTGCCGTTAATCTTGTTGCCAATGCCAGACAGGTAGTCAAACAGGAGATGGGTGCCAAGGTAAAGGATATAAAGGTTGCTTTCTTCAAGATTGCCGATGTTATGGAATATTCTGATACCGATGATAATATAATTGATACAGTAACACCAAGGGTGGGAATTTCCATTCAGATAGAAACAAAGGATAATAACAAAGCCTTTGGCGCTATAAGAGGTGCTATGGGAGGAACGGAAATACTGAAACGTGACGAAGCGGATAAAGATAAAGACTATGTCGACATAGTCAGAGCTCTTGCTAAAGAAGTAAGTAAAGATGCCATAGATCTTGACAGAGCACAATCAACGTCAATACTCGGTTCCGAATGTCCTGTAGTCCTGAGCAGCGGTGTTACAGGTGTTCTTGCCCATGAAGTATACGGTCATTCCTCTGAAGCAGATGTTATAATAACAAACAAAAAGACAAAAGCTGCAGAGATAAACCTTAAAGGCCGCATAGGAGGACAGGTTTCAGAAAATACGAAATTTAATATTATTGACACTGGTTTATGTAATTTTGAGGTAGGAAAAAAGAAGATAAGAAATGCTTTCGGCAGTGTAATAGTAGACGAACATGGCACCATACCGAAGAGAACTGCTTTAATTCAGGATGGCGTTCAGAAACTGGTTCTGAATTCCAGATATACCAGAAATGAGATTATGGATGGTCTTACGGGAGATATAAGGGATGAAATGGTAAAACATGGCCTTTCCGGTAATGTGAGAACTGAGAAATATGATAAACCTCCCCTTGTCAGAATGACCAATACTTATATATTGCCTGACGATGAAAATGGTAAAGATAAACTCGAAGATATTATAGCCCTTGTTCCTAAATCCAAAAAAGGTGTTTATCTTAAAACCTGTGACGGCGGATGGGTGGAAACAAATACGGGAGAATTTCAGATTTCAGGACGTCTCGGATTTTTGATTGAAAACGGCGTCCTTACAGATAAACCTATAAGAGATATAAAAATAAGCGGTAATCTGAATAAATTCGGTGCAAAGATAAAACATATAGGCAGTTCGAAGACTATGGACAGGGTGTTTACAGGCTACTGCGGTAAAAGAGGTCAGATGGTGCCTACAGAAAGCGGAGGCCCCATACTTTATGTGGAAGATGTGAAACTTCAGGGCGGAGGTAAACGTTATTTTGAAAGAACTGTAAGGGAATATCTCCGTCAGCATGAAGAGATTGAAAAAGGTATGAGGTCAAAAGATAATATTTATATTCGCGAGGTTGATGAAGACAGTGATATGGATCTTACTGATCAGGAAAATCTCTGTGTTGTCAGTACCTCCCTTCCTTTGGAAAAAGAAGTAAGAATTCTTCTTGGTAAAGATATTAATTCTGATTATCTGCTGGGACTGGAAGGAGATATTATCAAGAATACGGATGTTTATGACCGTTAATTCTATCCAAAGGAGGTTGTTACAATGAGTTCAAGAAAAAAAGAATGTGAACTGGAGAGTTTCAGCCATGTAAAAGGCAGAGAATTAAAAAGACTCAATCAGGCAATAACTAAAGCCAGCAGCAGTCTTTTGAAGGATAAATATGGTAAACTGCTGGAAAAGGATTATGCAAAGATTAAAGGTTATCATATGTGGGTTACTTCCACAGTAAATATCCTGAGTTCCATATTCTCTTCCAGGTGGGAAAAACTCTATCAGAAAAGGGAAGATCTCGCTACTTTCAGAGCATTGAAAGAGAGAAGCCGTTTTGACATATATGACAGCGGTATCAGAAGATTTTTAAAGAAATATCCTCATAGCCACTGGAGTAATTCTGTAATAAAATTATTACAGCTCAATGATTTTCAATCACTTTTTATGGAACATGTAGATAATTTTTTGAACTGGCTCAGGTATTTTGGCACCATTAATAAAACTGGTGAGGCCTATCTGAATTATCTGGATAAATCTGTAGACATAGCCAGAACCTATTCGGAAAGAGAGGAAGATGACCTTCACGATGATGATCTTGTAAGATTATATGCCTATTTAAAATCCTGGGAAGATCAGGAAGAACTGGATGAATTCATACAGGATCTGGATCATTTTTTTGACCGTACTGTAGAGCTTTATATTGAAGGCCCTATAAGACTCTATTTAAAACTTTCAAAGGATAAGTATCTTATCATATTTAAAGCCCTTACGGCAGAAAGTCCGAATGATCTTCCTTATATAGATGAAGACCAGAAGGAAATCATGGAAGTTCATGAAGATGTTTACGAGATGATAGAAGAAGAGATGCATGAAGATACAGGCTTTTTATATAATATAGTGGAACTGCTCAAAAAAGCCCGTGAGAATTATATAAAATCTCTCAAAGAAGATGTCAACAAGCTGAAATTTCTTTTCCCTACTCAGGAATTGAGGCGTCAGTTTATCAGGAAATATGAATGTGGATTTATTTTTAAAGAAAATAACCCGTGGCTTGGTTCACTGGACAATGAAAACCGTATGTATTAAATATTTTATAATATATACTCTTATATTTATTCTACTTTATTCTGCAGGATGCCTGGAGGATGGAGATAATACTCCTGCAGGCATACCTGTGCAGGATGCAAAAATGACCTGGATGTCATCTCTTGATGATGCCAGAAAAGAGGCGGTCAAATCCAGGAAACTGTTGATGATCCATTTTTTTACCACATGGAGTGACTGGGATAAAAAGATGGAAAAAGAAACCTATAGCTACTATAAAGTTATAGGGTTAAGTAATCGTTTTGTCTGTGTCAGGTTAGATCTGGATAAAAATCCCGATTTACAGGATTTATATGGTATATCCGGAACTCCTACGGTAGTCTTTGAAGAGCCTGTAAACGGTAAGAAGGTTTACAAAATTGAAGGTATAAGAGACAGGCATGAAATGACTGATGAGATGAATAAAATGACTTCTTATAAAGTTGAAGGAGAGGACAATAAATGAACGAGGAAAGATGGGAAGATCTGGTAGATAAGATAGACAGTAAATTTGGTATAGAAAGTTATACCAAAGAAGACATGTATAAAGTTCTTGACAACGGAGAAAAACGTAAGCATGGATACAAGCAGGTTATGGTTTTCACCGGACGTCAGGGGAAAATGAAACTTGAGCGTATTTCCAAACCTGTTGTCATGGATAAAAAGGTTTTTTACAGTGGAAAGAAATCAGATGCCAGAGTAGATTATGTATACTCCAGTAAAGATTTTGCTCACAAGGTAGTTGCTTACCAGTGGGATGGTAAAGACTGGAATGAAATAGATTTCAGAATGCCCTGATAACAGCGGGGGAAACTTGAATGAAGATGGATTTTTGTTAAATAATTTGTTGAAGAGTTGAAGAGGTGAAATATTTTGTAACCCTTCAACCTTTCAACTGCAGCATCGGTACATCATCTTATTTGTGCTACGTTCTTCCCGTCTACTTTATATATTTGATGGCTCTTTTTTCTATAACCAGACCTTTCCCGTCATCTTTTTGCCGGATTTTCATGTATCTTTGATCTACCCATTCTATAATACCCTCGCATGTCTGGTTGTCAATAAATTTAAGAATAACAGAATGTCTTTCTTTTATTTTTCTATTAATATAAGCTTCACTGGGATTGGCTCTGGTTTTCTTCCTGTCCTGCAGCTTAAATTTATCAGGTTTCTGCAGCGGTTTTCTGGTTGATTTTTTATCAGTTTTCTCCTTTACTTCAGAGGCTTTCTTCTCGTAAACACCTTTGAAGTCCGGGTTTATCCACATTTTACCCATATAAGCTCTCCTTTACCGGTACGTTATTTTACTGTGTATTTTAACAGAAAGAGAGTAAAAACTCAAGTTTCTTTTTGGCCGGGATTTATTTGGGAATCGTAACGCGTAACGCGTAACGCGTGACGGGAGGAACACATGCTTATATTTCGTTGTGACAGCTTTTTTCACTTTTCACTATATATGTAAAATTACCTGTCATTTTTTTACTCAATCCACTATGTTACGGGTGGCAGAAGGAGATTCATTTATTAATGTTGAACTCTCAAGTTATATATAATAGCGACAAAACCTTCCTCGCGTCACGCGTTACGCGTCACGCGTCACGATAGAAAGAGGAACATATATGAGAAAAATTATAGATTACAGAAGTGATACTGTAACCCTTCCCACTGAGAACATGAGAAAAGCCATGTTTGAAGCACCTCTCGGAGATGATGTAATGGGAGAGGATCCTGCTGTTAATAGATTGCAAAAACTGGCTGCCGCTGTTACCGGTAAAGAAGATGCTCTTTTAGTGACATCCGGGACACAGGGAAATCAAATAGCTATTAAATCTCATACAGCACCTGGCGATGAAATTATTGTAGAAGAAATATCCCATATATTTATTCATGAACTCGGAGGAGCTGCTGCCATTTCAGGGGTTCAAACAAAAGTATTACACGGGAAATATGGCATTATGGAGCCCGGAGAAATTGCCGGAAAAATCAATATAGAAGATGACCATATGGCGGGTACAAAATTAATATGTATTGAAAGCCCTCATTGCATGGCAGGCGGAGTCGTTATACCGATGGAGGTAATGAAAGAATATCATGATATAGCAACGAAACATAATATGAAAATTCATCTTGACGGTGCCAGGCTCTTTAATGGAGGAACATATTTGAAGAAAGATGTCAGAGAAATAACCCGGTATGTGGATTCTGTAATGTTCTGTCTTTCCAAAGGTTTATGTGCTCCTGTAGGGTCTATGTTATGTGGCACCAGGGAATTTATAAGTAAAGCCAGAAGAATAAGAAAAATGCTCGGCGGAGGTATGAGGCAGGCTGGAATAATAGCTGCCCCCGGTATTGTTGCTCTCCAGGACATGACTCAAAGGCTTTCTGAGGATCATGAACATGCACAGGTACTTGCACATGCTATAGCAGATATGCCGGGAATAACAATTGATCTGAATACTGTGCAAACCAATATGGTCTTTTTTAATATAAAAGATGCGCCTGTGTTTGTAAAAAAACTTGAAAAAGAAGGTATACTCTGCTGGGATACATCAAAAGAAACGATAAGGCTTGTAACACATTATTATATTACAGAGGAAGATGTTTCATATACAATTGAAAAGTTCAGAGAGATTTTAAAGGGGGGAAGTCGTGAGTCGTGATGCGTGAAGAGTGATATGGTAATCGGTAAGGATTGTAAGAAAAATAACTCCGGCAAATTATTAGAACAATTAGTATCCTCGCGTCACGCGTAACGCGTTACGCGTCACGATTCACTGATAAATTTGGAAGAGTAAAATAAAATT
>JBEHWO010000292.1:0-8897 GCA_040217695.1 Vulcanimicrobiota bacterium
CTCAAAAACCCGGGCTTCAAGGAGAAGTGTTTATATATTTAAAATTTAAATTATTTAGGTAAACTGCCTCTATATTAAAAGGACTGCCCCAGTCCTATATTTATACGGCCATCACCGTTATCATTCCTTATGGAATAATCAAATCTTATAGTACCCAGCCCCAGTGCAGGTACATCTACTCTCACTCCTACTCCCTGATCGGTATTTAACCTCTCAAACAAACCTTTGGCGGAGTCATGAGTAGAAATATTACCTGCATCAAAAAAAACCGCACCCTGAAGTATTTTACTGTTTAATATGGGGAAACGATATTCTGCCTGCAATAAGATCATATTATCACCGGTAAATTCACCTGCTTCATAACCTCTCAGATTATCCCCTCCGAGAGCATACTGTTTCGATAGTGGCAATGTTCCGGAGCTGCTTCCTGCAAGTGCTCTTAATGCAATGACATGATCTCCAAGAGGAAAAAATTTCCTGTTATCTACATAATACTTGGTAAAATTGAAATCTCCGCCGAGAAAACCTGCCTGTTCTATATAAACATTATTGTACAGACCCGAATGAGGGTTCATATAAAGGTCTCTCGTATCATAAAGGGCTGAAAAAGACAGACTCCTTATATCGCCGTTAGTGCCTGTACTGGCAAGAACAGGATTATCTTCCGTAGGTGTTGCATAAGTCTGGATATTACTTATGTTCAGGCCTCCGTAAATGGTTAAATTATCTCTGACAGGACGGCTTAAGGTCAGCATCCCTCCTGTACTTTTATATCTGTATAAGGCATAGGTCTGTCCTGAAATATTATAAACAGATTGTTTCTGTTCCTGATAATCACAGTAAAAAAGATTAAGGTTAAGAGCAGTTTTAGTACCTGCAAGATATGGTACCCCGTAATTCACACTGTAATTACTCACAAGAGATCCTCTCTCAAGAACCAGCTGAATATTTCTTCCTGTGCCGAAAAGATTCTTCTCTGACAGTGATATGCTTCCTGAAATTCCCTCATTTCCCTGTCCGCTGAATCCTACTCCTGCACTTGCGAGTCCTGTTCTGGCTTCTTTAAGATTGAACTCTAAAATCATATGTCCCGGTGTTCCGGACGGTTTCGGTTCAACATTTATTTCATCAAAAAAACCCAGATTATTCAATTTCTTAATATCTTCGGAAAGAAGCTTTTTATCAAGCAATTTGCCTTCTTCAGTCTTTAATTCCCGTCTTATGACATAATCTTTTGTATCTGTATTACCGGAAAAAACTATTTTATCTACAACTACTTCGGTGATTTTATAAGTTACAACACCTGAGGGAGAAGTATCAATCAGAAGAGGTTCATCCAGGAGAAGGGAATATTTTTCGTCATATAACGCGGATATCTTTTTAAGATCCCTGTTGACTGCCATTACATTGAGATAATCTCCCGGTTTCGTTGAAATGATAGAAGAAAGTTCTTCTTTTGACACAGCAGTATTACCTGAGAAATCTACGGCAGAGACCCTGAAACCTTCCGAAACGGAAAGAATGAAAACTCCTTTTTCCTGGTTCTCAACATCGGTTATATGAGTAGCAATCCCTGTCATACCCAGTTCGGTCGTATAATAATTATTTATATTTCTCAGATCTTCTTCAAAGTCATTGGAATTGAATATTTTTCCTTCTTCAGTCTTCATAAGAGCAGAGAGTTCTTCCGATGAAACCAGTTCATTACCTTTAAACTTTATAGCTGTCACATGAGGATTTTCAAGAACCCTGAATATTACTTTCATTCCCTCTTCTTCATATTCGGGATCGAATTTCACATCGGTAAAATATCCCGTATTATATATGGCCTGAAGATCCTTCTGTAACGCATCCGAAGAAACATCATCGCCAGGTTTTATTGAGATAACAGGTTCTATACTATCTTTTGAAATAAAATTATTTCCCTGAATTTCAACGGCACTTATTCTGTTCTGACGGGAAAAATTCCGGTTCTGTACAGGTGCTCTATCTTCTTCTTTTATTATATCAGGAAGAGAACTCCCGGATTTTTCAACTGCCTTATCCACCATGATACCTTCCTGAAAATATTTTTCATTTTTCTGTACAGAGGACGATACACTTACGTTATTATCGGGCAACATAATTTCCTGGCTCTGCCCTGAAACGGGTACAATGAATAAGAATGAGAAAATCAGAGTGAAAAATAAATATTCTCCGAAATTTTCGAATATTTGTTTCATTTTAAACTATGGCTTATCAATTCAATAAAAATTAAAGCCTGCCTCCTTGCTTTAAAAATTCAGAGCATCTTCATAAATCGTGACGCGTGACGCGTGACGCGTGACGCGAGGAAACTGTTTGAAGGGGACACACAGGTTTATATGTGCAAATTTTATACCTTATTTATGGTCACCTCTATAACATACAGCGAAGCATCAGCTTATATTATTCTCATATAATAACGTAAAAATATTAAGAAAATTTTCTTAATGTGTAAAATAATGTAACAAATTGTAATAATTATGAGCGGAAATATTCTCTGAAACAGGAAATATACTTTCTAATGAAGAAATAATATTTACTGACCTGAGCATAAGCATGTAATAACAGTCTTCCTCCCGTCACCCGTCACGCGTTACGCGTCACGAGAGCAGATATTTATTATTTATGCTCACCTCAGTAAATTCTAATAAGTTATGATATACACTATAATATTTATATGGATATTTTTCATCCGGGACAGCGAAATATTCTTTATATTTTTATCATATATTTCATATGTTTAACCTTTACTTCCTGCCAGACAGGAGAGAACAATTTTATCACACCTGAACCTGCTTTTTCTTCGGATCAAATAAATGATAAAGAATTAATAGAAAAATTACTCAAAGTAAACAAAGAAGAAAGAGAGAAGATAATAAAAAAAAATAAATGCAGGATTACCCCGGAATTCATAAATAAAATTCTCCTTGAAGCAAATGACAACTGCAAGGACATAGAATCCCTTGAGCCATTCAAAAACCTTGTTAAACTTGCCATGGAGCTTTCTATCTTTACAGGTGACAGAATATCCGAAGGGAAATCACTGATTTTTTATTCGATAATAGAAGTATTAGAAGAAAAATCCAAAAATCCCCGGTCACTTGAAAAAGCTCTCTCATTATTTAAAGAAACAGGTGATAAAAAAGGAGAGGTAGCATGTTGCATATTCAAAGGTTTATTTATGATTAATTACGATTATAATGCCGGTATGGACGAAATAGAAAAATGCCTTAAAACCTATAAAGATATTAATGCAGAGAAAGAGATTGCAGATACGATGTTAATACAGGCAGAAGAGGCATCAAAACATGGAAGGAAAGAAAAAGCTATTGAATATTATAAAAAAGCACTGGATATATACGGCAAGAATAATTATCTTCTGAAGAAGACCTTAACACACAGGTTTATTGCCGAAACTATACGCAGTACAGGTGGTAAGGAAAAAGCACTTGAAGAGATGGAGCATGCAGATAATATCATAAAATCAATTACAGATGAAGAGATTGAAAAGGAAAAATCACGGCGCCTTATTTATTATCCAAACAAGATAGAAATGAATATATCTTATGACAGAGATTTTCTGATGATGGAAAATTATAGAGTTACAGGCAGCCTGTACAAAGAGGCAGGGCAGTATGAAAAATCCTTAAAAATCTATCAGGAAGAACTTTCCCTTGCCAGGAAAAAAGGGGATAAAGGGAAAGAAATAATAGCACTCTGGGATATATCCGGTATTTACCATAAACTGGGTAAAGAAGAGAAAGCTATTGAGTTCTGTCAAAAATCCCTTGAGATTGAAAGTAAAGATATGAATTATACTCTTAAAAGTGTTAATTATTATGTAATTGCTCTCTATTACCTGGGAGCTTTTGATGATCTGGACATGTGTCTGAAATTCATTGAAACAGGTATTCAGAATACGGAAAAAATAGATTTTGGCACATTGAAATATGCTCTGAAAGGTGTCGGAATAAAGTTAAGAGCCTCTGCCTATCTCAGCAAGGATAAACTTGCCCCTGCAGAAGAAGATTTTAATAAATCTTTAAAAATTTTTGAAGAAGTGCAGAACCATTTCGGAGGTCAGGAGACTCATATAATAGAGATTTACACGGGTCTGGGAAAAATTGCCCTGAAAAAGAAAAATTTTACTGAAGCTCTTGAATACTTCAGGAAAGCTATGAAGTTAACCGAAGATTATTATCTGCTCCGCTCAAGGGCGGATATATATGAAAACATAGGAAAATTATATGAGACACAGGGAAATTTTACTACGGCTATAAAAAATTATAAAAAATCTCTGGACATAAGCAGAATGGTAAATATCCCCGATAATATATGGAGAAATCTATTTTATACAGGAAAAATCCATAAAAAACAGGGAAATCTGAAAGAAGCTTTCATGTTTTTTAAATCTTCTATTGAAGTTATAGAAAATATGCGCAGAGACATTAAAATAGAAGATTTTAAAAGAGATTTTATGAAAGATAAAATAGAAGTCTATGAAAAAATGATAGAACTGCTCATTGATATGAAAGATTACAAGGAGGCCTTTAACTACAGTGAAAGAGCAAGAAACAGGGCATTTCTTGACATATTGAGCAACAGAAAAATCGACTTTCATAAAGGTGCACCTCAGGAATTAATAAATAAAGAAAAAGAATTATCGGAAAAAATACAGAATCTGAATTATCAGCTCGGAAATGAAAGACAGAAACCGGATAAAAATCAGGATAAAAAGTTAATAGAAAATCTGGTTTCTGAATCAGAGAAAAGTAAAAAAGATTATGAAGATCTTATGGAACAGCTAAAACTGGGAAACCCGGAATATGCGTCCACTATAAGTGTATACCCTGAAAAAATTGAAAATATTCAGACACTGTTGGATGAAGATTCTATTTTACTTGAATATTTTATCGGCAAAGAAAAAACTTTTCTCTGGCTTTTAGATAAATATTCCGTCAGGGTTATTATATTACCTGTAACATCAGAACAATTAAGTAAAGAAATAAAAAGCTACAGGGAAGAAATCTCATCGAACCTGACTGTAAAAAAAATAAAATCTGAGAAATGGAAAGAAAAATCAAAAAAATTATATATTGAATTATTAAAAGCTTCTGAGAAAATAGTAATAAAGAAAAAACAGCTGGTAATAGTTCCCGACGGTATCCTTAACTATCTCCCGTTTCAAACACTAGTTGATCATAAAGGTGACTGTCTGGTAGACAAATTCAGCATAGTCTATCTTCCGTCAGGAAGTGTAATGAGATACTGTAAAGAAAAAAATAAAGGTTCAAATAACAGTCTTGTAGCATTTGCTCCCGGCAGATTTGCCATAACAGGATATTCTCCTCTGCCTTACAGTAAAAAAGAAGTTTTAGAGATATCAAAATTATATAAAAACAGTGAAATCTATTGCGGAGAGAACATGACTGTTGACATGGTTTATAAAAATTCATCGGGCCGTGACATAGTACACTTTGCCACACACAGTATTCTGGATACAGAAGCTCCCTTATTTTCAAGTCTCATCCTGGCAGATGGCAATCTGGAAGTGTTCAGGGTATTTGAACTGGATTTAAGTGCCTATCTCGTTACATTGAGTGCCTGTTCTACCGGCCTCGGTGATCTTGTAGCAGGTGACGAGCTCATTGGTCTCTCAAGAGCTTTCATTTATGCAGGCACCCCTTCTGTATGTGTAAGCCTGTGGGATGTTTCTGATACTTCCACATCTGAATTAATGGAGAAATTTTATTTTTATCTGAAAGAAGGGAAAACAAAATCTGAAGCACTCAGACTTGCAGAATTAGAGATAAAAAGAAAATATACCCACCCATTTTTCTGGGCTCCTTTTATTTTAACAGGAGACTGGAAGTAAGTATTATCTTATCTGTAATTCCTTTTTCCGGGAAACATCTTTATCAGAGTTAATACGAGAGATATTCACAGCCATATAGTACATAACTTCAGTTATACAATTCAGGAAAGAAAGATTTCTTATAACTCCTGATGTTTCATAGGTTATTGTTTCTCTGTCTATGCTGATATTTACAAGGTCTCTCATATCGAGCAAGGTTTTTCTCAGTTCCGGCGTGAACAATGGCATTAAATCAGAGCTGCCTGTCACTATAAAAGACGAATCAAATTCCGGATCATCGGTAACAGTTTCTTCATATGAAAAACTTCTTGTTATGGCTGCCGAATCAAACAGTCCTGTAGCAAATCTCTGAAAAGGATAAGAAGGGCATATGGTCAAATTATAACTGTTATCAACCGGGAGCTTCATCACTATACTTGTATATACACTTTTTCTTTTGCCGAATATGTCAACAAGGGATAATTTAAAATCAAGACCTCTATATAATCCTTTTACACATGGTTTTATATCTTTCAATCCAAGGATATTACCATGGTAAAAATTAAGACCTTCCTTACCGGCAAATTTTTGCCATACATAATGGGTTAATTTATAATCTGCATAAACTACAAGAGCAATAACTATAGCAGGTAAGGTAATAGCAGATATGATGTATATAAAAAACAATATAATATCTTCCATAATTTTTCCGAGAGTATTCTACTCTGCAAAAGCCCCCATAGAAATACTTTTTACTCTACCTGATTTATCGAACACAAACATTATGCCCCAGTAAACATCTCCGCAGAAAGCGCTCTTATTTGCAAGACTCGATTTATCCACGGCATGGCCCTGTGAATCTGATAAAAGATAATTTTTTCTTACTTTACTTTCAGGATCTCCTATTTTAACATCCCTGAGAGTACCTTTTACACAGGGGGATTCTATAGTTACAAAAATTACTTTTTTCCCGTTCAAATCAACAGATACTTTAATTCCTTTCGTTTTATAAATATACTGCTGAACCTTATAGCCGGTGGCAGGTTCTTCTACCGCTTCTGTTTTCTTTTCAGGTTCTCCGAGTAATTTTATAACATCTGACACTCTGTCTCCGGGAGCTATACCGGCAAGTTTTTCACCGTCAGGGCCCTGGGCCAGAGGAAGGGTAGCACAGTATCCATAGCTTAAACATAATAAAAAAATAAGGAAATTACAGAATATGATCTTTGTAATGTTCATGATTTGCTGAAACCTTTTCTATAAATTTTATTTTATATTGTACTAAATTTTACTTTTCTTGACAATAGCTTTTATGAGAAAATATTAAACCTGCCAGAAGGCGGGTTAATTAAACATACTCAAAAAAAATCGGTAATTATATTACTCAGGTGAGCATAAATAATACATATACGTTCTCGTGACGCGTAACGCGTAACGCGTGACGGGAGGAATACGTTTATTACATGCTTATGCTCAGGTCAATAACTATAAAACTTCTCTGAGGATAAGGGTCAATTCTTTTTCCGTAAGCAACAGGGGGTTACCTTTCATGCTGCTTGCCTTCTCTGACTGTTTTACTACGGACTCTATATGCTCTTCCATCAAACCGTATTCGGACAGAGATGGGATAGCAAAATCTCTGCATAGAGCATAAAGCCACTCAAGACCGTCTGAGACTGTGGCGGAAGGATTTCCTGTAAGTAACCGGGATACTTCAGTGAAACGGATGAGAACAGGTGAAGAAGGTTCTCTTTCTTCCAGAGCTTTCACATTGAATTTCATAACTGCAGGCAATAATTTTGCACAGATTGCACCATGAGGTGCGCCAAACATGCCTCCGATAGTGCCTGCAAACCCATGGACTGCCCCGAGCTTTGCATTGGCAAGAGCCATACCTCCGAATAAACTGGCAAGAGACATATCTTCCCTGGCCGCCAGATCACTTCCGTTCTCACAGGCCTTTCTGATTGATGCGGCGACTCTATGTATACCTTCCCGGCAGATTGTATCCACTATCGGATTGGGACTGTTGCAGACATATGGTTCTATAAGCTGTGTAAGAGCATCGAGTCCTGTAGTAGCAGTAACAGAAGGTGGTAATGAAAGTGTTAATTCCGGATCTATTACTGCAATTTTCGGTATCATAAGATTACTTCTCAGACTTACCTTTACTTTATGTTCCTGTGAGCATAAAACGGCATTTTTAGTCACTTCCGAACCAGTTCCTGCAGTGGTCGGAATGGCTATAAAAGGAGCCGGATTTTCTGTGATGGCTTTACCTTTTCCTATGACTTCAAGATAATCCAGTACATGTCCACCTGCAGTCATCATGACAGAAATAGCTTTACCTGTATCGATAACACTTCCGCCTCCTGCGGCAATGATAAATTCACATTTTTTCTCTCCTGCCATGGCTGTACCCATCGTAACTATTTCCACGGAAGGCTCACCTGACACACTGAAGACAAAAGATGAAATCTGTTTCTCTTTCAACAGATCAATTAACTTTGATACTCTCGCGAAATTACTTCCTGTAACAAGTAATGCTTTCCGGCCAAAACCACCGGCAAGAGAAGGTACTTCCTTTATTGTGCCAGAGCCAAACACTATTCTGTTAGCCGTGGCAAATTCAAATTTCATAGGACAATCCCCATCCCTTCTCATCGGGGAATATGTTTGTATATTTTATACTTGTCCTTGGTTCTGCCATCATAGGTGCCACTGTGTCACGCCATGCTGCATAATGTGCAGTTTCTTTGTGTTTTGCAGGATCATCTGCAGTGCGGTAAACTTCAATGAGGACAAAACGGCACGGGTCGTCTGACTGTTGTATCACATCAAATCTGGCGATTCCGGACTCGTGGACACTGTTTTTTGCATTCTCGACAGAAGCCTCTTTAAAAGCTTCTACGAATTCCTTTTTTACATGGACAAAGACATGAACTATTAACATAAATATTACCTCCCGATTAGTTTTTATATAATATAAATTATTTAGCTAAACTGCCTCTACTTAATT
>JBEHWO010000293.1:0-8854 GCA_040217695.1 Vulcanimicrobiota bacterium
TACTATCCTGAAAGTCCTTATGAATTCTCAGTCCTTCCCGCTGAAATACTCGGCCAGATTTACGAGCAGTTTTTAGGAAAAATAATTGCAGTCTCTCCAGGGCGAAGGGTGTCAGTAGAAGAAAAGCCGGAAGTAAAAAAATCCGGAGGAGTTTATTATACACCGACCTATATCGTAGATTACATAGTTAAAGAAACTGTAGGAAAATTTTTAGATGGCAAAACGCCGAAAGAAGCAGAAAAAATAAAAATACTTGACCCTGCCTGCGGGTCAGGCTCATTCCTTATAGGAGCCTATCAATATCTCCTGGACTGGCATAAAAACTGGTATGTAGAGAATAATCCTGAAAAATGGGCGGGTGGAAAATCGCCAAAATTATATCAGACAGAAGGAGGAGACTGGTTTTTAACTACAGGTGAGAGAAAGAAAATCCTTCTCAATAATATCTATGGTGTTGATATTGATAATCAGGCAGTGGAAGTAACGAAATTATCGTTACTCCTCAAAGTTCTGGAAGGGGAATCAGATCAGAGGCTTGCCACTCAGCTCAAGATGTTTCAGGAAAGAGCTCTGCCGAATATGGGAAATAATATAAAGTGCGGTAATTCCCTTATTGGAACTGACTTTTTAAAAGATAATATTGACATGGCAGAAGATGAACTTTACCGGATAAATCCTTTTGACTGGCAGGGTGAATTCCCGGAGATTATGGAAAATGGCGGTTTTGATGTTGTTACAGGCAATCCGCCTTATGTGAGACAGGAATTACTTGGAGACGCAAAAATTTATTTCCAGAGCCATTATAAAGTCTATCATGGCACTGCCGATCTTTATGCCTACTTCATTGAGAAAAGTATTTCTCTTCTGAAAGATCAGGGGTTCTTCGGAATAATTGTAGCCAATAAATGGATGAGAGCAAATTATGGTAAATCTTTAAGAGAATGGCTGAAACAAAAACATATTATAGAAATAATAGACTTTGGAGATCTGCCGGTATTCCAGCAGGCAACAACCTATCCTTGTATTCTTATAGTTAAAAGAGATGAGCCTGAAACATATTTTAAAGCTACAAATATAAAAGACCGTCACTTCATCGATTTAAAGGATTATGTAAATCAGGAAAGTTTTAAAGTAAAACAAAATTCTTTAGATGATAATGGCTGGAATCTGGTTGATGAAATTTCTCAGGTTTTACTGGAAAAACTTAAAAGTAAAGGAATTACTCTGGAAGAATATGTTAATAAAGAAGTTTATCGCGGAATTGTAACAGGATTTAACGAGGCTTTTGTTATTGATAGTTCTACCCGTGAAAAACTGATTTCAGAAGATCCGAAAAGTGAGGAATTAATTAAACCTTTTCTGGCAGGGAGAGATGTAAAAAAATACCAGTGTCCTGTTACAGAACAATATATCATTTTTACCAGACGAGGGATTAATATAAAAGATTATCCTGCAATAGAAAAACACTTAAAACAATTCAAAGAAAAACTTATGCCAAAACCAGAAGACTGGAAAGGCGAAAACTGGCATGGTAGAAAACCCGGTTGTTATCAGTGGTACGAAATACAGGATACTATTGATTACTATCAGGAATTTGAAAAATCAAAAATAATTTACCCGATTATTTGTAATCAACCTGAATTTACATGTGACGAAACAGGAATATATACGAATGATAAATGTTTCATAATTCCAACAACAGATAAATATTTACCAGGCATATTGAATAGTTCAGTATTTTTTTTCTTATTTCGTCAGATACTTCCAAAACTTCGAGGAGATTTTTATGAGGTACGTTATATTTATTTTAAAAATTTTCCAATTCGTAAAATAGATTTCTCCAACTCTACCGACAAAATAAAGCATGATCAGATAGCAGAACTGGTTAACCGTATGCTCAATCAAAACCAGAAACTATCACAGAGCAGAACACCGCAGGAAAAAAAACTGCTTCAAAGACAGATTGAAATGATGGATCGCAAGATAAATCAACTTATATATGAACTATACGACCTGACTGCCGAAGAAATTAAAATTATAGAAGAAGGTAAAAGAACTGGTATAGAAAACCTATAAATTTAATTCAACGATTGAAAATAATAGCCATAGGAGTATAATAATTACAGGGAAGAAAATTTTATGAATATTGTCAAAGAATTATACAAAAATACTGGCTTAAAGGAGTGAATTTAATGAATTTAATAAAAGCAAAAATACTGGATGGAACTCACCTTGAATTGAATGAACCTATTATAGCAGAGCCGGGAGAATCTATTCTTATAACAATCATAGATGGTGAACAAACATTATGGTATGAAGCGGCTGAAAAACATTTTTTAGAAGCCTACGATGATGGAGATGCAATTTATGACAACTTATAAAATGGGTGATATTTTGCTGGTTAATTTTGTTTATAGTAGTTCTGTTCAAAGTAAAAAAAGACCTGCTCTGGTAATTCTGGATATAAATGATGCTGATATAATTTTAGCACCAGTAACTACAAAAGAAAGGAAAGAAGCCGGAGATTATAAACTAAAAGATTGGAATCATAGTGGGCTATTAAAAGAATCATGGGTACGTCTTGCCAAGATCGCCTGTTTAAATAAAGCTAATATTCTGTGTCAGCTTGGGAAACTTACAGATTACGATAAAGATGTAATTTCTAAGATATGGCATAATTTATATCTGTTTATATGATTAAAGTATGTATTATTTTCCCCGCTCTCTTTAATAAGGGCGGCTGCGAAACTCTCATGAAATATGTTATAAGAAGCCTTTATAAAGAGATTAAATTTTATATTCTCACATCTTTTGAACACAGAAACAGGGAATATCAGGAATTTTTAAGTTATACGGAAGAAATTGTAGATGTACGGCCGGATAATCAACGAAAATTACTTGATGAATTGAAGAGAATAAAGCCTCATGTGGTTTTTACCGGATTTTTTCATTTTGCTACGGCACCGTGTGCTCTGTTGAATATTCCTCTCGTGGAATTCTGCGTGGGAGCGAAAGTTATGCCGAAACCTCAGGCAAATCCTCTTCATAATTATATGACCGTCGAATCCGAAGGGGCAAAAAAGCAGATACTGAAATACCGTAATTACCCTGAAGAAAGAATAAAGGTCATAAGAAATACCGTTTTCTATGACGGAGAAATTGCTTCAGAGAAAGATATAAGAACCCTCTTTGATGTGCCGGAAGATTTTTTCGTTGTAAGTCTTAATGCCAGAGCAGTTCACGGGAAGGGATGGCCTGTTATAGCAGAAGCTATGAAAATTATGTCTGATGAAAAAGTTATATTTACTGGTTTTTCAAGAATGGAAAAAGTCAAAATGTCTGCATGGAATAAAATTCTTTTTTATAATAAGACTTTGAAAAATTTCAGGGTTCTCAACGGTGCCGATATGGAAAGCTCTTATATTATGGGTGTTACGGCATGTTCCGATATTGTCTGTATGCCTACCACACACAGGGAAGAAGGCATTCCGAACTGTATCGTGGAAGGCATTTATTTCGGTAAACCTGTTATTACCTGCCGGAACGGATATATAGATGAAATTGTTTTTGACCGAGAAAACGGCATGTTTGTCAGACCGGTGGGCGCAGATGTTGCAGGAGCCATAAAATATCTTATGAGTAATGATGAATTGAGAAAAAATTATTCCTTACGTTCAAAAGAAATATATAATGAATTATATGACAGAGAATCCTTCAAAAATTCTTACAGACAGGTTTTTCTTGATGCCGCAGGGGAAGGATATTTTTACGGGAACAGTAAAAAGGGATTCTTCGAAAATTTTTTTATCCGGTTTTTTTAAGTTCTTCTTTTATGGTATTGAGATAATAATAATTTCCTATCTGAGACGTAAGGAATGAGCGATAATAAAATCTGCTTTCCGAACTGTTGAATATCTGTTCATAAAACTTTATAAGAAAGGGAGGATTGAAGATTTTTAAATTTAAAAAACTTAAAAAATGTATGCCTGTACCCAGTTTTATTCTCCAGTGAGGGTGTTTTCTGTAGAGTTTTACCGCATATACTGCTTTTTTTATAGCCCATTTTTTTATATATGCCAGTTCATCAGGTTGAAATGGTTTATAATGGAATACGATTGCTTTAAATGAAAATGTCCATCTTAGTCCCATCATTCTCAGACGAAATCCCAGTTCGCAATCTTCCCACCATAGAAAAGACGGATCAAAACTTCCCGCTTTTATAATATGTTCTTTCGCTGCAGATACATTACTTGTGCAGAAAAAATTTTTATTCATATCCCAGAAACCTACCGGCCTGTCCTGCGGTATCTTCATTTCCGGAATATTTATGACGGGGCCGCGTACTATAAGATTATTCCGGTTGTTCTGTAGTATAAGGTGTTCTTTTATCAGTTCCGGATGGGGGAGAACATCATCATCAAAAAATAATATTATTCTGCCTTTTGCCTGATTAACTCCGTTATTTCTTGCCACAGCCTGTCCCTGGTTGTCCTGACGTATATAAGTGAAGTTATAATTTTTCTCTACAGTTCCGACAAGTTCTTCTGTACCGTCTGTAGATCCGTCATCTATGAGGAGTATTTCAAAATCATCTCTCGAAGCTGACTGATTATTTATAAGCTGTAAACATTCTCTGAGTACATCTTTTCTGTTATATGTAGGTATGACTATACTTATTTCCATGTTTTAATTGCGAGCCGGGCATCCACGCGTCACGCGTCACGATTTAAATGGCATGAACCTTAAAATTATCATAAAATTTCACTTTTGTCATAAGATCATTACGCAGTTCCTGGGGGCATATGAAATAATTTTGAGTTTTCACAAGGGTTGACGGTGATGATTTTATATCTTCCGAACCTATGGCGAGTTTATCCACAATGGGTATAAGGTAATTGGCAAAGAGTCCCACTGCCTGACCTTTAGCATCGTTTGACTGACGAAGATTCTGGGCGATAGAATCCTGGTCGCTTATATATTCAATCCTGTAGCACATGAGATAGGGGAATTTCTTGTCTTCAAAGAGTTCTTTCACAAATCGTTTGTTATTTGTTTTAGAATAATAGAATGGGCCTATTTCACACCTTTTAACCAGTTTCGGCTGAATACAGTCCATTGTTGACAGCATAATATAAACATTGGCTGGATCTCTTGAGAAGAAACTTTTCATCTTTTCAAGAAACTCCGGTTTTGTCTTATTATTCCGGTCTATAGGTTCACTTTTCCATCTTGCAGGCGAAACAGTGAAAACCATTTCATAGAGAGCCCAGAGTTTTTTTGCATCGTCAAAGCCTTTAAGAACTGCCTGAAAATATCTGTCTTTCCCTTCGGATTTCATATAGGTAATCTTTATATCATTATCCATAGGAATTTCCATGGTTCTGTATCTGTTCAGGAAGTCGAGCCTTCTGAACCATGCCGGTTCTTCTCCGTTAAAGATGAATTTCTTCTCATTATGTTCTCTTATGGCTATCAGTTTGTTTATAACAGGGATCTGAGGTAGTGATTCAAAAGTGGTTTCATCAAAAAATATATCCATGTATTTTCTGGATATTTCTTCATCCAGGAGAGCCACTTCTTTGTGGAGCCTCTCTACGCCTCCGTCTTTTTCCTTCAATCTCCAGAGGAGGTAACGGGATTCGAATGTAGGAAATCCGCAGTCTTCCGGGTCTACCTTTATATTTTCAAAGATACCCAGGAAATCTCCCTGCTTTGGCTCCGCTTTATATCTCAGTAATTCAAAAAAGTTTATGAGTAAATGATTGAACTGGACCATCTCCTGATAGTCCTTTTTTCTGAATTCTTCGATAAGATAGCGAAGGCATGTTATGATTAAATTTAAATAATTATCTTTATCTGTTCCTGTTAATTCCAGTTCTTCCATAATTAAATAAATCGTCACGCGTCACGCGTCACGCGTCACGCGTCACGATTCCTAAATAGTTGTTACTCCACCCTGTTCTTCCTGTTTTTCATAAAGTTCCTGAATGGCTTTTTCTCTGAATTCTCTGCTTGCATCTATGGCCTGTAAGGCAATCTCTCTCTTTTTCTCGTCTGTAATGGGTTTCTTTAACTGTTCAAATACCTTTTCACTTATCTTCTTCGTTTCCATAGCCACTGAAGCAAGAGCCTCGCTGCTTGTCTTTTTCACATTGTCTATGAATTCGACTGCTGCATTCTGAAGGTCTACACCCTGTATGGCCCAGATCATTCTGTCATAGGTCATCTGCATGGTTCTTTTCATTGTATTTATCTGAATGGAAAGACCCTTGTAGTTTTTCATCTGTTCTTTTATGATTTCTCCCCATACCTGAAGGGTTTTATACTGGTCATGACCGCATTCGAACATGAGAACCCCTTCTGTGAATTTGTCACATGCAATTTCCAGGTTGTCTTTATATTTTTTATAGTCATTCTGAAGTTCTGACACCTGTTGTATGAGAAGAGCTTTTTTATCCTGATCCGTTTCTGCGGCCAGCTGTTCTTCAAGTCTCTGTAATTTATCTTTTGCCTCCATTGCAAGAGGTCTCCACTGGTTTGCATCTTTATTACCTTCAAGCTGTTTTTTACTGCCTTCATTGTATATATCCTGAAGTTTTTGCAGATCACTGTCAAGACGGTTATCGAGCTGTTCCCCTTCCAGTTTTCTTTTATCCAGTGCTATAGCCATTTCTTCAAGGGTTTTCCTCTGTTCCTGAAAAGCAAGGCCTGTTTTGCTTACGCCCATTTCAAGAGCTTTCTTTCTTCCCCATGGACCGAGTTTATGTAGTAATCTCTGTTTCCATGAATAGGTTTCATAGGTTAATCCGTTTTTTGATGCTTCAAGGACTTTCTGTGTCTTTTTAAGACTCTTGTTTACATCTTCACAGAGATCCTGATATCCCCTTACCTGCTGGGCCACATTGTTAATATAATTGCCCATATCATATTCCTGCATACCTTTGTCGATAATATTATTCAGAGAGGATTTATCTTCCGCTCTTCCTTCTCTTACTTTGTTAATATCAAAGGCACTGAATACACTGTCCTGTTTCGCTTTTTCTTCTACAGCCATGGTGATACCTCCTCAATAGACTGATGAATTTATTATACCATAAAAATCAAGTCATTGATAATATTTCGTTACGCGTTACGCGTTACGCGTGACGCGAGGAAAAGGCATATTTTGTCTATACAATTCTTCCAAACCCGGTATAAATCCTTTAAATATTTCCAGAAAAAGAAAGGAATATTTTTTCTCTGTAAGAATTATGATTATTATAGTTAATTTTTATGGGGTGAAAAGTGAAGAGTGAAAAGTGAAGAGTGAAAAGTGAAGAGTAGTAACCAGGGTAATTCTAACCGTTACGCATCACGCATCACGCATTACGAAACACCCGTCACGCGTTACGCGTCACGCGTCACGATTTTAAAGAGGAGGTTTTTTTATGAGTACAATTGTAAGACTTGATGGACTGGAAATCCTGGATTCTCGTGGAAATCCTACAATAGAGGTAGAAGTAACCCTTGAAAGCGGCATAACGGCAAATGCCATGGTTCCGTCTGGAGCTTCCACAGGGGAGAGGGAAGCTGTAGAACTGAGAGACGGAGATAAAAATAGATATGGCGGTAAGGGTGTTCTTAAAGCTGTAGAAAATGTAAATGAAATAATTGCTCCGGAAATAATAGGAATGGACTCCTTTGAACAGGCAGCCATAGACTATAAAATGATAGAAATAGACGGAACTAAAAATAAAGAAAAACTCGGAGCAAATGCTATACTTGGAGTATCTCTGGCAGTGGCAAGAGCTACGGCAATAGAAAGAGAACTTCCTTTATACCGATATCTGGGTGGCCCCGGGGCAAGAACCCTTCCTGTGCCTATGATGAATATTTTAAACGGCGGAAAACATGCCGATAATAATGTAGATCTCCAGGAATTCATGGTATTTCCTCTGGGAGCAAAGAATTTTGCTGAAGCCCTCAGGATGGGAGCCGAAACATTCCATGCTTTAAAGAAGGTTCTGTCTAAAAGAGGTTATAATACTTCAGTAGGTGACGAAGGAGGTTTCGCACCAAACCTGAAATCCAATGAAGAGCCTCTGGAAGTCATAGTTGAAGCTATTATTGCAGCAGGTTACAAACCGGGAGAAGATATATTTATTGCTCTTGATCCTGCAGCAAGCGAATTTTTTGAAGAGGGAAAATATGTTTTCAGCAAGTCTGATAAATCTGCAAGAACTCCTGAAGAAATGGTAGATTTTTATGAAAACCTGGTAAATAAATATCCCATAGTATCGATTGAAGACGGCTTCGCTGAAAATGACTGGCATGGATGGAAACTGGTGACTGAAAGACTGGCACATAAAATACAGCTTGTAGGAGACGATCTTTTTGTAACGAATAAAGAAATACTTGCTGTCGGTATAGATAAACATATTGCAAATTCAATTCTCATAAAACTTAATCAAATAGGAACCCTTACCGAGACGCTGGAAACAATAGAACTTGCAAAGAGAGCAGGCTACAGCGCAGTAGTATCACATCGTTCAGGTGAAACAGAAGATACAACCATAGCAGATCTTGTCGTTGCCTGTAATACAGGACAGATAAAAACAGGTTCTGCCTGCAGAACAGATAGAGTGGCAAAATATAACAGATTGCTCAGAATTGAAAGAGAATTGTGTGATACGGCTCAGTTCCCGGGGAAAGCTATATTGAGGAAAAGTGAAGAGTGAAGAGTGGAAAGTGAAAAGTGAAGAGTGAAAAGTGAAGAGTGAAAAGTGAAGAGTGAAAAGTGAAGAGTGAAAAGTGAAGGGTGAAAAGTGAAAAGTGAAGGGTGAAAAGTGAAAAGTGAAAAGTGAAGGGTGAAAAG
>JBEHWO010000294.1:0-8840 GCA_040217695.1 Vulcanimicrobiota bacterium
TGACGCGTGACGCGTCACGCGAGGATTATAACCGTTCTAACAATTTGCCATGGTTATTTTCTTACAGTCTCTAAGTACCGAAACAGGTAAAAGCGTATCCAAAAAACTATACAGAGTGAGTATTGGATAGCGAGTATAAAACCCACTCACTACTCACTAAATCATTCATAAATGGTTACGAATTTACCTGTTACGGTAGTAATAATTGCTGCCAGCGGTAAATACGACACCGGATAATCTGTAATCTTGTCTCCTCGCGTAACGCATCACGCGTTACGCGTCACGACTATAACCAGTGGAATAATTACCGTTATAAGCGCTAAGAACCGGAGAACATAAGTAACTATTATATTTATATGCCTCTGTAAGAAACCTGATTCCCGTCGTTTTTATACCATGTCCCCACGTCATTTCCTGCCGCATAAACAGAAGTTCCGTCATCCTGCAGAACATCTGCCAGGTATCCGTCATGAGTATTCTGTGTAAATTTACCTTTGTAACCGCCGTCAGTATGTAGATGATCATTTCCGTAATATACATCCACACTCTGCATCTTATTGTCTGCGTTCACGGTGATCTTTGTTCCATCAGGAAGATTAAATGTTGTAGTCTTATCTTTCGAACTCCATGTCGGTACACTCGATGAATCTACATTAATCGGATTCATAGTTTTATGTGACCATATAGTTGTTTTGCCTTTAGTTCCCTCATCGCTCATACCCTTTATGCAGACACCTTTTTCAACACCGAAGACTTCCTCGTAGGTTATTTTGTATCCTCCCGGTGTGTAAATAGTGCCGTCTCTGATTTCCAGTTTTCCTTTTGTTTCTGATGTTTGTTGTATCTTACTGACAGGAGGAGACGCAGGCTTTTCCGGTCGTTCAGGTTGTTTCATTTCAATCACTTCTGTACTTCCTGTCATGCCACCGGTCATCACCCACGATGCCTCCGACATATACGTGTCTGTCATTCCGTAATTATTCCCGAATGAGTCATAACTGCCGCTGTAAACATTTGCATAAGATCCCTTTTCACTGGCAATTTCCTTTCTGCGACCTACTTCACCGGAATTACAATTAATTTCATAAAGCCCCAGCTCATTCGTACTTTTCAGTTCGCCTTTATCTGTCACACCATCGCCGTTTTTATCAATCCATACAGAGAACCCTTTTAATTCATCACCTCTGAGTATTCCGTCATTATCTTTATCACCGAGAGCCTTCGCTTTTTCCCATCCGCTTTTGTAGGCATGAGTTTTTCCGTCAATGGTATGTTCATTGGTAAGTTCATTACCTGTAATTTTGCCGTCTTTATTGTTATCGTAAACAAGTATGCCGTCATTTGTTCCTTTTTTCAGCCATTCAGTACGGTCTTTCTTTCCGTCACCGTCAATATCGTAATCAATTTTATTATCCCAATCCTTATATGTATCCCATGTTGTGGTAGTAGTGGTAGTTACGTCCTTTGCTCTCGCTTTCCCTGTGATTTTACGTTCTTCAGCGGTGGTACCTCTGTGATTTGCTTCAGTTGTAGATGTCTTTGTTTTGTAATTTTTATTGACTTCAGAATCGTCTCTCCCTGTTACATCGAGCTCTCCGTTTCCATCTAGGTCTATAATAATCGGATCATAAAATTTTGTTTCTGTTTCGGACTGAACATCTTTATTCTGTATTATCTGCCCCTGCTGAAAATGATAATCTACTGCCTTAATCCTGTCGTATTCATATAATTTTCTTTCATAAGTACCTGCTTCAGCCATATTATAATTACTACCAAGCGCATTCTGATTATTAGAATAAGAAACACTCTCCGACCAGGCTTCGTCTGTGCCGTATCCTTTTTCCCCTATACGTAAATTTGGTACAAAAGAATTAAAACCATTTTCGCTATATGCTGCCGAATTATTTACACTGCCGGGAACAGACGAGGTATTCTGCGCATAACTTGAGTTATAATTTGAGATGCCGAAAACATTGCTGAATCTGAGCATGCTGGCAAAAGCCTGATAAATATTTACAAATCCTCCGAAATTACAGAAATCCATTCCGTAAAAACCTGTCGCTCTGGAACCATATATTCCCCCGTATACATCCATTTTATTTACCTCCTTACTATTTAAAATTTTTAATTTTATTGAAAATCAATAAAGAACTTTAATATTTTTAGAAATTTATATTTACAGCATATATTTGACCTCCTGTAAAATTAATTTTTCTTATAAATTTTGATGTTAAAATTTTTCATTATGATGGTATATCCTTATAATATTTATTAAGGTAAATATCTTTTTCAGGCATATAAATCTCAGATAACGGTCAGAACTGGATATTTCAATATAAAAAAAATATAATTTGTTGCGAAATTCAAAATTTCATATATCTGCTTGCTGTGACAACTGTGTTCCAGGTATGTATCACTGTATTTTTGCCTGAACGTCTGGCTTTATTTAGAGTGATTGTCAGCTACTTATCACTCAATACATTAAAACATTAATAAGTTTTATATATTTTGCATGGCTCTTTTTTACAGGTAATTTTATAGATTGCTCTGTATAGTATACTTCGTGAGTAAAGATAGATTTTATTTCAGGATATACATTGATAAATTCATCAAAATGTTTTACAGGTTTTTTATGAGGATGTATCTTAAGACCGATAGACTTATTTAAAACGGGTTCTAATTCCTTTACCCATCTGCATATTTGACTTCTGTGGACTCCATATAAGAAAGCCAGCAGTTCAAAAGTAGGATAACAGTTTATATATAATAGAATAAAAAACAATTTGTCTTCTAAACTATGAAGTGAATGTTTTCGTCCTTTGATGTGTTTTCTATTTCCTGTTAAGTCTTTTTCTACCGTTTCTCTAAATAATATAAGGATTTGTTGAAACTTTGTTATACTCATCCCTGTTAAGGGTTTTAATATCCAGTTGTATTTTAAGGCTTTTTCTATATTCAGCATATTATCCACCTCCTTATAGTTTTATTATCTTTTTCTTAATGTGCCAGGCAAGTTCTATTCAGGTGACATGAAATCAGATTTATTGATTTTTTCTTTAATTACTGGAATAACTTTATTTGCACAGATGAATTCTTTTTATTAAAGAAAGGATTTTTTTGTTTTTATGTGGAAATTTAACATCACAATGAGGCTAATCTCACCTTTCAAGTTCACTTGTAGAAAAAATCAGGAGGAACCCATGAAAGACCGGAAAATTTGTCTGATTATGAATCCTATATCAGGGCTATCAATGAAAGGTATTACCAGGTTCCACCCCGTTGAAGATATTATAGAAGTTTTTTCCCATGAACGAATTTCCATTACTATCAAAACTACAGCCAGAACAGGGGACGGAACACGTCTTACGGAAGAATCTGTCAGGCAGGGCTACAGCCATATAATTGCCTGCGGCGGAGACGGAACTATAAATGAAGTAGTTAACGGTATTGTAGATACGAATGTTGTTATGGGAATTATCCCTCTGGGAACAGAAAATATACTTGCAAAATCGATGGATGTTCCTCTTGATACAAAACAGGCATGCAGACATTTTCTGGAAGCGTCCGAGAAAATCTGGGACGTAGGTGTTGCAAATGGCCGTCATTTCCTGATTACGTCCGGGATTGGTCTTGATGCCAGGGTAGTATATGAAATGGAACCTGCCCTGAAGAAGGCTATGGGCAGTTTCGGATTTATCCTGAAAGGAGCACAGATGCTTTTTCTGGAAAATGAGAAAAAAAGCACTAACGCAAAAATTCGTTTTCTGGATAAAAATATTACCTATGAATCGCCTTTCTGGCTCATTGTAGTAGGTAATCTCGCCCATTACGGCGGCGGTATTAAGCTGGCCTTAAAAGCCAGACCCAATGACGGAGCCCTTGATGTAATAGTAATACCTTTCTCCGATGATGCCGTTGATATCGCTACAAGAGTACTGGAGGTTTTTACCGAAAGCCATCTGGACTGGGGAGAAATACCATATTTTACTTCAAGTGAATTTGAGATTACCACAGACCCTCCCGTATACTGTCAGATAGACGGTGAATTACTGGGTAAAACCCCTGTCCATTACTCTATAAAACCTCTGGCCATAAAGGTGAAATTTTAATGATAGATCTTCTCACTGCAGACACAGTTCTTAAAGATAGATATGTTATTGTTAAAATCCTGGGAAGAGGCGGCTGGGGTGTTGTATATCTGGCAAATGACATGAGATTGAAGAGCAAGTTCTGGGCAGTAAAAGAGATGTTTGCTCTTCGCAGTGACGGACATGGCGGATTATGTCTTAACGGAAGTACCCTTCCCGAAGGTTACACTGACGAAGAAGAAAAATTTGAAAAAGAAGCGCTGGAACAGTTTAAAACAGAAGCGGAAATACTTTCATCCCTTGAACATCCTTATCTGACAAGGGTTCTTGACTGGTTTTACGAAAATAACAGGTATTATTTTGTAATGGATTATGTTGAAGGTAAAACATTTTTTCAGCTTGTAAAAGAAAGTAAAGGTTTTCTTCATGAATCAGATGTCATTGACTGGGCTTTACAGGTCTGTGATGTACTTTTTTATATCCACAGCAGAAATCCTCCTGTTATATTCAGGGATCTGACGCCTGCCAATATAATGGTAAATAAGGAAAATAAGATAAAGCTCATAGATTTTGGTCTTGCCAAGCTATACAATGCCTTTAAAGCCACAAGGGCTATTATAAAAACCGGTTCTCCCGGTTTCTGTCCTCCAGAACAGTACGGCTTCGGTCCTACAGATGCAAGAAGTGATATATATTCTTTCGGAGCGACTGTGTATTATCTCATAACTTCTGCCATACCAAAGGAATCCATTTATATTTTCAATAACAGTTCCGAACTTGTTCCTCCTTCAAAGATAAACCCTGCTATTTCAAAGGAGTTACAGAGGATTATCCTCAGGGCAATGGATGTAGAAAGTGCCGGTCGTTACGGAACTGTAGAAGAGATGAAACAGGATCTTATGTATTTAAAAGAAAATCTCTGGGCAAAACATAAGGTTATAATCTGTTCTTCATGTTCTGAAAAAAATTCTCTGGAAGTAAATAACTGTAATAAATGCGAGAAAACACTCGATAAAGAAAAAGATCTGTTTTACAGATCCGGCTGGCCTGTGTTCTGTTCTTCTCCTGACAGAACCGGATTTTTCTCTGAAAGATTATCTCCCTCTGAGAAATGGGTTTTTACTGCCGGAGATAAAATACATGCTTCTCCTGCTGTTACGGAAGAACAGGTCTTTATTGGTTCATGTGATGGCATGTTTTACTGTATTGATAAAGATACAGGGAATAATATATGGAAATTTTCTACGGAAGGGAAGATATTTTCTTCTCCGTCTGTTATTAATAATATGGTTTATTTCGGTTCCTCTGACGGATCTATGTACGGGCTTGATAAAAAAACAGGTGAGAAGATATGGAGTTTTAAAACAAAAGCCTTTGTTAAATCATCGCCTGCAATATATCAGGATTTAATTTATTTCGGTTCCGGAGATGCCTGTTTTTATTGTCTTGATCTGGAAAAAGGATTGAAAAAATGGGATTTTAAATGTGAAGACAGGATTACATCCACACCATCGGTATGGGAAGGAAAGATTTTTTTTGCCTCTTCAGACGGGGGGCTTTACAGCCTTGACTGTAATACAGGAGAATTAATATGGAAGATACAACCGGGAAATGATATTCTCTCTTCCCCCTGTTTATTCGGTTCCGCTCTTTTTATAGGAGCAGGAGAAATCATATATGGAGTGGATATTAATAATGGCAATATATTATGGCAGTTCAAAACAGGCGATCATATAACAACATGTCCCTGTACAGGTTACGGAAGAGTTTATACCGGAAGTTATGATGGAAACCTTTATGCTCTGAATATGGATACAGGTAAATGTATATGGAAATTTTTTACAGATGATAAAATTGTTTCTTCACCGGCCCTCGGTTTTGGCACTGTATATTTCGGAAGCTGTGACTGTAATGTTTATGCCCTTGATGCCAGAACTGGCATAAAGAAATGGAGTTATTATCTGGAAGAAGAAATATATTCTTCACCTTCTGTCATAGAAAGAACACTTTATGTAGGATGTAATAACGGAAATTTATATGCCCTGGAGTTTTGAGTCGTGAGTCGTGAGGGATAAACAGGTTTTGTACACAACTTACTGGTAACCGGTCACCGGTAACCGGTCACTGTTCACCGGTCACTGTTTTATCAAAATCTTCCTGTTTCTAATGCCTCTGTTCTTAATTTCATCTTTAAGGTATTTCCATTTCGTAAAGATTTTTTCGCCTGATGGTTTCACCCTGTACCATATTTCCTGGATGGTTGATATGTTATAGACCCAGTAACCGTCGGGAGATAATATGTCTGTTGTGCCATTGATAGATGCTTTTATCTTCAATATATTATCTGTTTCTTTTCCTTCTATTGTGGATGGTTTATATGTTACGGAAGTTCCTGATTGGGCCGGTAATTCAATGCCTGTTCTGTTGCCAAGTCTGTCTATTTTATAATTATACCAGTTATAGATAGTATTTTTATTTTTATCATGAGAGGATAGAGAAGCTTTTAATTTATTCCCTGCAGGATAGGTTTTACCATGTTCCGGCATATTTATTGAAAAAGAGGGGACGGGAAAAGATTTCATTCCGATTAAATTCCCGTTATATCTGATTATTAAGATTACAATTCCTCCCTGATAAAATTTTACGGGAGAAAACTCTCCCAGAACCGGAACATAACCTATACAGTAATAGCCGTCATTTATTTCTTTCATTGATACCCCGCCTGATAAAGTGTCTTTTAATATTTCCGATGTGGGAGGCGTTTTACCCGGTTCAAAGGAAAATACTTTCAATGATGCTCCTGTAAGGGGGGTGTTATCTGCAAGTATTAATACCTCTGCATAGTCCTGGCCTTTATCTCTCGGTTTGCCTGCAGGATAAATGTAATTGTAATGAGTAAAACCTATATTGAGCATAAGGTTTTTACCTGAAATTATCTGACCCGGAATTACGGGAGTCTGTGCGGCCATGGGAGTCTGTGATGAAACAGGTGTTGCTGACGGCATAGTTTCTTTATGAAGTGTTACCGGACTGGTTCCTATAATATTTCCTGCATTACCGTACATAAAGGTCGCAAGTTCTATCATGTCTTTTATTCCGTCATGAGGAATTACTTCAGGCGGTACATAGGTAAATTTAAGATCCCCTTTTTCATCGGGCGAGATTATATTCCAGTTGTTTTTTTCTGAATTTATCTGCCCCAGAGAACCTTCTTTCAGCCTGACTGCAACCTTTACATCTGTATAATCTCTTATATTTTCTCCGTCTTTATTTAAAAGCTCCGATACTGTGCCTGTGATTTTTTCATTACCCGGTACATATATTTCATTTTTGTCCATTGTTATAGAACCTGTGACAGGCAGCTCTTTTGCTTCTATAATTTTCCGGAAAGGAGAAAAATACATCTCCAGTTCGGTAATGGAGTTAAGCACGAATATATCGAATTGTTCTATCGCTCCTCTTGTATAGGAACGGGAAAACGTTCCGTAAGGCTTTTCTGTAACTGTATTGAAAAAAGAACCTTCTATAAATATTTGATTCTGGTTTTCACCTGTGAGTCCTATATTTACGAGAAGAAGATAATCATAACCCGTTAAATCTTCGGTGAGATTTTTGTATTGAAATTTACGGGTTTCTGTGAGCTCCGTAAATTGTTCTTTTGTTACGAAATTCTTTACAGGCGTAAGTTTAAATTCTGGTACAGACATAGCTTCTACCAGGTCATTACTTATTAATTTACCTGTCTCTTCCGGAGATAATTTCTGTGATTCATTTTTTTCAATAAAAATATTTATTACCAGTTTTATGCCGGAATTTTCCGCTCCGTATAATTGATTTTTGAATATAAAAAGAATAAAAAATATAGATATAATTACAGGAAAATACTTTTTCAGTTTAATACATCCTTTCGAAAATACAATTTTATTACCATTTTTGTTATTATAAAATTCTACTACTTCTATAAAGTTTCCCCCTGTTTTTTTAATTCTTTATAAAATTTTATAAACCTTTTTTGCAGAAGTTGAAAATTTAAAAAAATCTACGAAATATCAAAGGATTTGATGAAGGGATAGAGAATAAAACACTGAATTTGTAACTTGAATTACATTTCTGGAAATATATTTGAAGAAAGGAATTTTAATTGGCTTCTTTATATATAAAAGCAATTTATCTGAATAATTTATGAAAAAAGTTGTAATTTTTCTTTTACTTACGATAATACTGGCTTTTTTACATCCTTCTTATGGCCAGGAAGATGTTTCCAAGGCCGGTCCTCAGGAACAGGCAAGAAATAAATTCGAAGCAGGTAAGCTTTTCTATGATCAGGGAAATTATTCAGGTGCTCAGGATCCTTTTAAAGAATCTGTTAAACAGTATCCGAATTCTGTAGAAGTTAACTGGTATTGTGTTGATTGTATGGTTGTAAAAGATTCGGCACCTGAGGCTTTTAATCAGGCTGTTGAGTTTTACAATGAGCAAATAGGAATTAATGCCAATCCTTTCAGTGATTACAGGTCAGGCCTTTATTTCGGCCTTGGCCTCTGTTATCTGATGAAAGGCGCAACATATCAGATTGACGATATTACCATAAAAGGTTTAAAAGATAAGATATGGTTTGAAGTAGATGACATATCTATGGGAAAATTAAAAAAGAAAATCAGTGCCGATAAATTGAAAAGGATAAAAACATTAAAAGGCAGGAAGTTTTCTAAAGATGAGCTTTTTTCTACCCTGAAAAAGTTGAATTTTACA
>JBEHWO010000295.1:0-8774 GCA_040217695.1 Vulcanimicrobiota bacterium
ATATTATAGCCCTGGGACTTTTTGCAGGAATATTTGCTTCTATGATGCATTCTTTTATTGATGTTGACTGGAATTTCCCTGCAATACCTCAATTACTGTGGATTGAGTCAGGTATGTTTTTTGTTTTTATCTCATCCATACTTCCTGAAAGAACATATGATTTTTTGAGTAAAAGCAGATTCCTTCCGACTGTTACCAGGATTTTTACAGTTATATTTTTAGTTTTTTCATTTTTTATATATTTATGTTTCTGGAATGGAGAAACTGAAGAAGAAAGAGCCAGGAAATTTCAGGAAATGGGAAAATCATCTGAAACACTGTCATATCTGGACAGGGCTATCACATGGGATCCTTTAAACCCTGAATATCATAGAAGCAGAGGGAAACTTATCTTTTATCTCTACAAGTCCAATTCAAAACAGGAATATCTTGATTATGCCATCATGGATCTTGAACAGAGTGTAGAACTGGACCCTTATAAAGCTGCCTATCACAGCGACCTTGGTCACTACTATATAGAAAAATATTACCTTTCCAATAAAGAATTCCTGGATAAAGCTATGGTACAGTTTAAATGTGCAGTAGAAAATGATCCGGTAAATTATCCTCAGTTCTACACATCTCTTGCACAGATTTATCTTTTAAAGGGGAATAAGGATGAAGCAGAAAAAACCCTGATAAAAGGTGCCAATATAATGAAAGACCTGAAAGATGTAAACAGGTTATGGTCTTTTAGAAAGGATACATTCAAAGAGCAAATAATGGCAGCAAATTCCAGTCTCGCCGATCTTTATCTGACTCTGAAAAATTTTGATCCGGCAAGAAAATATTATTCCAGAGTTCTTGAAATAGCACCTGATAACAGTGATGCTTTATATAGTATGGCTCTGACATTTTTTTCGGAAGATAATTATAAACAGGCTGAATTCTATCTTTTTGCTTCTCTCGGTGCGTCTTCTCTTTTAAGTAAAAACGAAATTTTAAAATGGGAAGATCTTATTAAAAGCCTTAAAGAACATAAGACCACTTCCGTTAAACGTATATATACGCTTCTCAAACCTGAAACGAAAAAAATTATTGACCATGATTATACTGACGATGATAGCCAGCTGTTACTTCTTAATAATTTAAATGAGATTATTAAAAGAAATGATTTTTATGATAGAAGTGCTTTTGTTGATTTAAATATAAGTTCCGAAGGAAAGAAATTTATAGAAAAAGGCATGGCAGATCCCGGGGAAATTAAGAGATTTAATAGAATTATATTTGAGCATATTTATAAAGATGAAATTGCCGGGAGCGGAATTAACGAACATCCTGAAATTTATTATTTACTCGGTATATGTAAGAGTAAAGAGAAAAATCACGGAGAAGCAAAGAAATATATGGAACTTTCACTGGATTTTAATAGAGATTTTGTTCCTGCCTATATTGAACTCGGACAGCTTTACAGAGATGAAGGTCGTATTGACCTTGCCAGAAAATTATGGAAAAAAGGTCTTTCTATAGAACCTGATAACTCTGTTTTAAAATATTTACTCGGGGAAAAATAGTTAATTTAAATGGTTGAGAGTTGAGAAGTTGAGGGTTTAATTTCAATTATCAACCTTCAACCCCGGCTGATTCGCCTGGAAGGCGTTAAGTTCTGACAGAAGGAATTATAGTTACTTTCATAACATTGTATAATTAATAACCTGGTAATGGGTAATGCGTGACGCACAGGGATTAAACCCGTCACACGTTACGACAAATTAAATTCTAATAAGTTATGAAATAAACTATATTTATAGCTTTTTATGTCTTTAACTGATAAGTTTATAAAGAGATTGTTTGATATATTCATTTCTATAGCAGCTCTTTCTATATTTTTTCTGCCTTCTTTGCTTATTTCTATACTGATAAAGCTGGAAAGCAGAGGGCCTGTGTTTTTCAATCAGGTGAGAACAGGTAAAGACGGTAAAGATTTTTTAATGTATAAATTCAGAACTATGGTAGAAGGTGCAGAACATAAAGGAAAAGGTCTGGAAATTGAAAAAAACGACCCGAGAATAACCAGGGTCGGCAATCTGTTACGATTGACAAGTATGGATGAATTCCCTCAATTTATAAATATATTAAAAGGGGAAATGAGCTTTATAGGGCCAAGACCTACGGTACGTTCCCAGGTGGACAAATATACGGAAAGACAGAAAAGAAGACTTGAAGTAAAACCGGGCATTACAGGTCTTGCCCAGGTCAGTGGAAGAAATGCTCTCTCATGGCCTGAGAGGATAGAAAAAGATATAGAATATATAGATAATTATTCATTATGGCTTGATATGAAAATATTTTTCAGGACTTTTTCTGTTGTTCTTTTTCCGAAAGATATTTACGGAAAAGACGGAAATAAAGGATTTTAACAGGCGTTCAGCAGGTCAGATAAATAAGCGGAAAAACTGAGAAGCTGAAGAAAGGATATTATTATGAATAAACGGGTTCTTATTACAGGAGGAGCAGGTTTTCTTGGCTCCAATTTATGTGATCTTTTTCTTATGAGAGGTTATGATGTTATATGCATGGATAACCTTATTACAGGCAATCTGGATAATATTGCCCATCTGTTCGGACATGAAAGATTTAAATTTATAAAACATGATGTTACAAATTTTATCCATGTAGAAGGTAAAATAGATTATATACTTCACTTTGCATCACCTGCAAGTCCCATAGATTATCTTACTTTTCCCATACAGACTCTGAAAGTGGGTTCCCTGGGAACTCATAAAGCTCTGGGCCTTGCAAAAGAAAAAAATGCTACTTTTCTTCTTGCTTCTACATCCGAGATATACGGTGATCCTCTTGTCAATCCTCAGAAAGAAGATTACTGGGGAAATGTTAACCCTGTAGGCCCAAGAGGAGTTTATGATGAGGCAAAAAGATTTGCCGAAGCAATGACTATGGCTTATAACCGTTATCATGGAGTTAATACGAGAATAGTCCGTATATTTAATACATATGGCCCCAGAATGAGAGCTTCAGACGGAAGGGTTGTTCCCACCTTTATAAATCAGATACTTGACGGAGAAGATGTGACAGTTTTCGGTGATGGCTTACAGACAAGAAGTTTCTGTTATGTTACAGATCTTATTGAAGGCATATACAGATTGCTTATGTCAGATGAAGTCTATCCTGTCAATATTGGCAACCCGGTAGAACGAACAGTTCTGGATTTTGCCACATTGATTTTGAAATTAATGGGAAGTGATAGAAAGATAATTTTTAAAGAACTTCCTCAGGATGACCCGAAAGTCAGACGTCCTGATATTTCAAAAGCCAGGAAACTGCTGGAATGGGAACCGGCTGTAGATATAGAAGAAGGACTCAGGAATACTATAGAGTATTTTAGAAAGAGTAGAAAAGTGAGTGGTGAGTCGTGAGTGGTGAGTCGTGAGTCGTAGGGGCGTTTAATTAAACGCCCTGTAATGGAATACGCATCACGCATTACGCACCACGTATCACGTATCACGTATCACGAAGCCACCCGTGACGCGTCACGCGTTACGCGTCACGATTATAACGCGTCACGATTATCATGCGTCACGAAACACCGGTTATAACTGATTTAAAAAGGAGATTAAAATTTTATGAACAGACCTGCAATTTTAGGAGGTAATCCCACATTTTCACCTCCCGTACCTTTTGTTAAACCATTACTTCCTGCCTATGAAGATATGGAAGTACAGTTGAAAGATATATTTTCATCAGGTATGCTTACTAAAGGCAAATATCTTAAAGAATATGAAGAAAATTTAAAAGAATATCTTTCTGTAGGTAATGCCATAGGAGTGTCAAGCTGTACTCTGGGACTGGTTCTGGTTCTTCATGCCATGGATTTGAAAGGTGAAGTTATAGTACCAAGTTTTACCTTTCCTTCAACAGTTCATGCCATTATGTGGAATAATTTAAAACCTGTATTTGTAGATTGTGACCCTGAAACATTCAATGTCATACCTTCTAAAGTAGAAGAAGCCATTACTTCACAGACCTCTGCCATTATGGCAGTACATGTATTCGGGAACCCTGCAGAGGTCGAAGCACTGGAAGATATTGCCATACGTTATGATTTAAAGTTGATTTTTGACAGTGCCCATGGCTTCGGAAGTGAAATTAAGGGTAAAACCCTTGGAAAATACGGTAATGCAGAGGTTTTCTCTACAAGTCCTACCAAGCTTTTGGTAACGGGAGAAGGCGGTGTAATAACCACAGAAGACGGAGAACTGGCTGAAAGAATAAGAACTGCCATTGAATACGGGAATCCCGGTGATTATGATTGCCTCTTTAAAGGACTTAATGCCAGACTTGCGGAATTTAACTCTTTAACCGGTATTTATTCTCTTAAACGTCTGAATGAAAATGCAACATTGAGAAATCATCTGGCCTCACTTTATAAGAAATATCTTTCCCATATACCGGGTATTTCTTTTCAGAAAATAAATCCTTACGGTAAGAGCTCTTATAAGGATTTTTCTATATTAATAGAACCTTCCTTCGGTATCTCAAGAGATTTACTTTACAAAGCTCTTGAAGCAGAAGGGATAAGTACAAGAAAATATTTTTATCCCAATCACCGTCAGAAAGCCCTCCGAAATATGGATGTTAGCTATAAATTGCCATTTACGGATGAATTATATGAAAAGGTAATATGTCTTCCTCTTTATTCATCTATGACTGACGATATGATAAAAACTGTGGCGGCTGTTATATATAATATTTATGAAGCAAGGGATGACATTAAAAACATTTAGTTTTACAATATATTGACCTGAGCATAAGCATGTAATAAAGGTTTTCCTCCCGTCACGCGTTACGCGTCACGAGAGCATGTATGTATTATTTTATGCTCACCTCAGTAATATAGTTTATAAAGAAAGGGAAAATTACAGATTTTTAGCATTAACTATCGGTAATATTTTTACAGGTAATTGAACAGGAGTTACGCATTTTGTCATTGCGAGGAGCGGAGCGACGAAGCAATCCCAACAGTTGTAATAATGTGATTGCTTCGCTTCGCTCGCAATGACTGATTCTTCTGTATTTTTTGCGTAAGTCCTGATTGAATATGACGAATTTTTTTACTGATAGCTGATAGCTGATAGCTGATAGCTGATATGTTTAACTGGCAGGAACAACTTTTTTTAATTATACTGGATATAATTCTTATACCTTCAGGTATTTTTCTGGCATTTTTACTCAGATTTTTTGAAGAAGATGGCGGACTATATTTGATGTTAAAATGGGTTTCAGGTATAGAATTAATAAAAATTATTGTTTTTGTTTTCTTCTCTATAACTATCTTTTACTTCTTCGGTCTTTACGGCAAGGTCTGGCGTTATGCAGGTGTGTCCGAAGTTATTTCAATTTTTAACGGTGTTTCTTTATGTTTTATTGTATTTTCCATACCTGTTTTTGTTACTGGAGGAATTTTTTATCCCAGGAGTGTTACAATAATGTCCTGGATTATATGTCTCAGTCTTGTAGGCGGTATCAGAATGCTCCTCAAGTGGGTAAGTTTAAGACAGACATTCAGGGGCTCATCCAGAAATTTACTTATAGTGGGGACAGGAGATGAAGCAGAAGGATATGCAAGAGAAATTCTTCGTCAGAAAGATCTGGAATACAGGCCCATAGGTTTTGTCGATGAAGATATGAGAAAGAAAAATGTGAAAATTCATGGTGTTCCTGTCCTTGGAGTAATCGATGATATACCTTTACTTATTTCCAGGTATAAAGTTGAGAAAATAACAATTGCCATACCTGTAATTTCAAGGCAGCTTATAAATAAGATCCTCTCTGTTGGAAAACAGATGGGAGTTGATATATCCATTATACCATCTGTTTCAGAAATACTGGATGGTAAAGTAACTTTAACTCAGAGCAGAGAGATAAGAATAGAAGATTTACTCGGAAGAGAACCTGTTAGATTTGATAACCCTGAAATTGCCGATTTTATAAAAGGACAGAAGATCCTGGTAACAGGAGCAGGAGGCTCTATAGGGAGAGAACTCTGTCGTCAGATAATTAATTTTAAACCTGAAAGTCTTTATCTGTTAGGTCATGGTGAAAACAGCATTCATGAAAGTTATCTGGATTTAAGCTCAAGGGCTTCTCCTGTAGAGTTAAAACAGGTAATATGTGATATTCAAAACAGAGGCAAAATCTTCAGGGTATTTGAAAAATATAATTTTACCGTTGTTTTTCATGCCGCAGCTCATAAACATGTTCCTCTTATGGAAGATCATCCGGATGAAGCAATATCAAATAATATTCTCGGCACAAGAAATTTAGTGGAAGCTTCTGATAAATACGGAGTCAAACGTTTTGTCATGGTTTCTACCGATAAAGCTGTATCGCCTTCAAGTGTTATGGGAGGAACAAAGAAAATAGCAGAAGCGATTGTCAGATCCTATGCCGTTGATTCTAAAACAAAATTTATAATAGTTCGTTTCGGAAATGTACTTGGTACCAGAGGAAGTGTGGTACAGACCTTCAAACATCAGATAGGCTACGGAGGGCCTGTAACTGTGACCCATCCTGATATGACCCGTTATTTTATGACAGCTCCCGAAGCGGTATTACTCATATTGCAGGCAGCATCTATGGGGCATGGAGGAGAAATCTTCATTCTTGACATGGGACGTCCCGTAAATATTCTTACTCTGGCGAGAAATCTTATTGAACTGTCAGGTTATGAACCGGAAAAAGACATTCCTGTAGTTTTCTCAGGTCTGAGACCGGGTGAGAAATTGACAGAAAGCCTCTATGATGAACAGGAGGAATTACTTAAAACTGAGAATCCGAAAATATTATCCGTAAAAACCGGTACTTTAGACAGAGATAAAATACTCAACGACATAGAGGATATAGAAAATTTTTTAAAGACCCAGTCTTTTGAAAAATTAATTGAAAAATTCAGAACCATGGTACCTACGATAGGTCAGAATTCTAAATAGCGGTCAGTGAACCTGCTGTAAGGAATTACTAATCGTGACGAGTAACGCGTAACGCGTGATGCGAGGATAATAACCGTTTGTATTTATTATATATTCCGCAACAAAGTATAACCCTTTACTTTTTTAAAATATTCGTGATAAATATAATAAATAGATATAATTTTTGACCGGAGGGGACAGGTTATGCAGATTGAAAGAACAAGTGATTACAGGTTTTATTCATCTAATATTACAAATGTAAATGTATCTCAGAACACAACAAAAATTACAAAAGATAAAACAGAAGATAAAGGGGATGTAAAAGAGGAGAAAAAGCCGGAACAGAACCGGGAAAAGCCCCCGGGAATAGATACAAAAGATAAGACTGATTTATCTATGGATGCACAGGCAGAAAATAAGGTTCAGAATATTCAGGACAGTGATGTAGATAATAAAATTAATGATGTGAAAAAATCTATAGATGAGGTCACTCAGCCGGGCAGTAAGGCTGAAGAAAATCAGAAATCTGCCGGTGCTGCCGCATCAATGGGAGGAGGACAGGGAGTTCGTCAGGTTCATATGGAGCAGGGCGGTCGCCAGGGGAAGGTCTCCGAAATAGCCGGAAATATGGCCGGTAAAATAGACGGTATAAAGCAGGGTGGGCAGACAGGTTCTATAAATGAACTGAGCAGTAATGTGTCTGCTATAAAAGAAAACCTTCAGGGAAAAAATGTGTCAAAAGCCGGTGACATGGATGAAAAGGTAAATGCGTTAAAGGAAACTTTGAATAAACATGCAGGAACGGATAAAACAAGGGATGTAAAGGATGGAACTGACGGGAAGTCGGTAAAAGAACAGAGTAAGGCAGAAGATAAGGATAAATTACATGAAACCGATAAATCTAAAGAAACAGATAAAGTAAAAGAAACCGGTAAAGGGGCAGATGATAAAAAGGTAAACAATACAAAGGAAAATGAAGCGGCAAAGGTTGTAAAACCTGAGAATGCTCAGGTTAACCAGGGAAAGGGCAATGAAGAAATAAAAGGTGAAAAAAAGGGCAATGAACTCGATGATACAGACCCGCAGCAGGAACAGCAAAAAATACAAATGATGATGGAAGAAATTCATCTCAGAGGAATAACAAATATAAACAGGGCAGCAGAAGACGCAGGGCTCAGCATCAATCAGGTCAATGATGAGAATATAGGAGAAATATCAAAGGTTGCCAGAAGAGACATGCAGCAGCTGTTGAAGCCGGATCAGATTTATGGCATACCGGAGCATAATGAGAGAATCGGACAGAAGGTTGAAGATGGAGTAAAGAAAAAACTCGAAGATTTCCTCGGCAGAGGAGGAAATGAGGATGAACTCAAGGAAAAAGGCATGGGGAAGGAATAGAGATTTTTCAGTCGAATTATGAAAAAGTAAGTTTAAATACGTTATCTGTAACTCGTGACAGTAAGGGGTTGTCAAGAAATAACCCAATCATATTTACGTCTATATCGTGACGCGTAACGCGTAACGCGTGACGCGAGGATGATAACCGTTCTAACAATTTGCCAGGGTTATTTTCTTACAGTCCCTAATACAGATCGGTGGTAATGACATCTCTATGACTGTCGATGAACTTATCTGTAACGTTAATGCAGTGAGGTGAACAGTATTACGCGTCACGCATCACGCGTCACGCGTCACTGATTGATAAATTTTGCCGGTGTAGGGAAGTTCAGTTAAATCTGACACGGTTCCCGCCACTGTGATCAGGGAGTGTCCCTGCAATATGCCACTCTCCATAGAGGGGAAGGC
>JBEHWO010000296.1:0-8753 GCA_040217695.1 Vulcanimicrobiota bacterium
GTTTAAATAAATACTGTAAAATTTTCTATCCTGAAATATCGATTGATAACGATATTTCATACTCGCTTACCACAAAAAATCTACAAATTAAAGGCAATTATGCGATATGTAACGCTATTTCGGTTACAGAAAATAAGATGAGTTCATCTCAACGTTTATCCTATGGGTAACGGTCCATATCTCCGGATTAACGGACCTGCTGCCAGTGATAAGACCTTTACTCTGTCTATATTTTATCGCTTAATATATCGTCGTTAAAGTATAGTTCATAAGGTTTTTCTCCATTTTTTATTAAATTATCATACTCTTTTTTAGTATCTTTTTTATTTACCCATAATTCAATAAATAAAATATGTTCATATCCAATTTCTCTTTTATATTCTCCTAATTTATATATGTCACCTAGTTTTTTAACTGTTGTCTTATATTCATTACTTAATTCGGTAATGTTAAGTTTTTCTTTAGTTTTTCCACGTAAAGCCTTTTTTACTTCAATTATCAACAAATTCTCTTTAGTACCTCTATGATGAATTATAATGTCAGGATATATAGATGCTTCTGAATGTGAGTTTTCCCGGCAATCGTTTATTTGTTTTAAAACATATTGTTTTTTAGGACCATTCGTTAAAACCTCTTCTTTATAGTTTTTATCATATTCACAATCTACTGTCCAATAAGGAAATTCTTGTTGTAAATATTCTGCCAGTTTATGCGTAATAGATATTTCATAGACATTATGTTCCAGTAAATAATCATCTAAATCTATTAATCTTTCTAAAGCTCTTGTTACTCTTCTTTGTATCTGTTCTTTACTTAATTTTTCATCCATCTCCCTCACTCCTTATTTTATTATATTTAAAACCACTCTTTATTCTACTTTAATCCAGAAGTCTCCTCCATGAAAAACTGCCATTAAACCGGCTTATACCACCATTCGTGGAAATATATATTATTATTATCACAGGATAAACTCCGGAATAGGGCCTATAACCGCTCTAAAACGGCTCTGAATGCGGTGATGTGGAAGGGTATTTTTTGTGTGAACAACTTCTATAAGGATAATATATTAATTATCTAAATTTATGCATATGGATTATAAAAGCCATTTTCTTTTATATAGTGTATCAATTCTTTAATAAAGTCAGATTTATTAGAAAGAGACTGCAATATATCTAAACATTTAGAACCTTTATAATAAGCATAAATTGCAGCAGCACGCTCTCTAATACCCAATGATATTTTATTATCTAAAATAATTTCTTTAAGATAATCACATTTATCAGGTATTACTGAGATTATAGCTTCAATGCATTGCCCAAGTGATCCTCTGGAAATAAATGTTTCATCGTCAATGAATTTTAATAATTTAATAAAGTCTTTATTATCAAATTCCTTAATTATTTGTTTGGAATAATTTCTTTGTTGACAAGGTATATGTTCTACTGCATCCGGGTTATGTCCGATAAGAGATAAAAAATAGATTAATTTATTAGGAATTTTTTCAATAGGATTGTTGCGAAAGTAATTTATAAATTCTTTCCAGACCGAATTTGTATTTGAGTATTTTTTAAATAAAACAGTTAATCCAAGATAGCTTTCATATGGATCTGATGACTTAAAAAGATTTATGGCTTCATCAAAAGTTAGTTCTGGTAAGTCTTTAAATACATAGGGCATAAAAATTTTTTCAAAATTATCCGTATCAAATTTATTTAAATCAGAGGCTGAAAAAATTATAGATTTTAATTTATTTTTTTCAATTATTTCTTTATTTTCTTTAAGATATTTTTTAATGTCAATCCAATAAGCAGTATCAATTGATTGCTCATATACTATTCCAAATACAGGTAATGAGTAATTTTTCCAATAATCATAATGACCATTAATAGGAATCGAGCATTTATCTTTATTAAAATAAGTTTTACCGGATTTTACTTGAACACCTATACACTTGCCAGTTGTAATTTCTTCTTTAATAAATTCTATTATGATATCTATACCAACATCATTTTTTTGATTAATTTCATGGTAAATACAGTTGTTTGAAATAACAATTTTATTGACGTAATTAAGTCCCATTTCACTTATGGATTTACTGTTCATGTATTTCATAATTATTTCCTCCAGAAGATTGTCATTTTTGTGATACTATTTATTAGGTCGAAATGAACATAGTTTATGATATTCTGCCTCATCAGAAAGTTTTTGTACTAAAAAGTCTACCCATTCCTGTGTATATATGTAATCTCCGTGGGGTTTGTCAAAGTGGCAATATTTTACATTACATTCATTCGGTTCTTTGCCAGGTTTTCTAATATTATACATTTTCCAAGCCTGAGTATGATGATGGATTTGAAAAACTATGTTAATTTTTTCTTAAACTTTTTTTGCCACTTCGCCTGGCTTAAACATTCCAGGGTTTATAACCGGTACCAGTTTTTCTCTATCTCTAATAAGTGCAATTTGTTTAGATATATTTTTTAGTTCTTCTGTATTTGTCGGATCATATTTAATAAATTCAAAGGTAGTATCTGCTGAATTACTATGATTTGCTATTTTAGGAATAAGGTAAACCCGAAAACTGTATTTCGGATCTTGATAAATAGTATCAGAAAGTCCACTTCTGAAAACATCAATATAATTCTTTATTTTTTCGTAGTTTTTTCCTTGAACTCGTTTACATACTTCTATTTGATAAGTTGATCTCATATTTGCTGTTTGCAGGGGAAAGCATAAATGTTCTCGAAGTGCATAATATTCAGTAAATTCCCGTACAAGTAACTCATCGAAATTTAATAAGAGTGCCTGGCATTCTCCTGTTACATCAGGATCTATAGCAGGTACATATCTATGTTCAATCTTATTTCTCAATGAAATCATAAATTCAATATTCTTATGAATCGGGTTATCGGAGGAACCGTAATATTTTTTTATACATTTAGAAAGTTCCCATGCTTTTTCATCTCCATCTTCTGTTAATCTCGGAGTACCATCAGGATTGATATAAATATAAGGTATTCTTCTTTTTTCAAATATAGCATGAAATAGAGCAGTCCAGGCAATTATCATTAGCACAATAAAACCTTCAGTTCGAAAAATATGACTCGGGCGATTATATATGTCTAAAGCTAATATAGCAGATTCTTTTGCTTTTAAAACTAATTCTTCTATCTCGGTTGAGAGTTGTGGTCGTTTAATATCATTATTGCCTTTATAAACCTGGGACATTAATTTTATGTATTCCTCTTCAGTATAATTTGTTATTCCTTTAATGTAATATTTTTTTCCTGATTTTTGCAAAAAAGTAGACCATTTTTTTGTTTGGTAGGCAGAGACAGTGTTTTTTGTCCATCCAGTTGTAGCCTGCACATCACTCATGGTAAATAATTCTTGAGTTTTTTCTTTGTTACAGAAAAATTGATATGATTTTTTTACTTTTTCAAGCCTGAACATAAATCAACCTCCCTATTTTAATTGTAAATATTGGAATATAAAATTGCACGAACTTGCCAGATATTATGATTGTTTTTTTATGGAGATGTATCAAAATATCCTTTTTGAGAGATCACATTTATCAGAATATCGCGGAATTCACGCATTGTTGGGCGTTCTTCAGGCTCGTGCCTGGTAGCACGCTCTATAAGTTCATCAATTATGTTGGACTTATTTATTATAACCCATGTACTAATCCGCATCGAAGGCACATCACATCTTTGTTCACCCGGTGGTGGATATATTTGACCTGTTAGCAATACCCATAATGTCTTAGCTAAAGAATAAACATCTGCTTTACGGGCATCTGCCATATCGGCATTCATTAACATTTCTGGTGCAATGTAGTGTAAAGGTCCCAGTTTTTGATTTGGTAATGTTAGTGATTCTTTATCAGGAAATGAAGCAATGCCAAAGTCTCCGATAACCCACTCGTCATTTAAGATGTAAATGTTATCAGGTTTGATATCCCGATGTGTTATTTCTAGACTATGTAACTCTGTAATAGTAGCAGCAATGTGTGTTATTCCGTGAAGTATATCTTGTGGTGTGGTGTCTTTAAAAATGGCATCTTTAATAGGTAACGCTATTGGGGTTACAAGCCATGCATATTCTTCTTGCTCAATTTGTTCTAATGAGACACTGGCAATTATAGGAAGTATACCTGGCACATCTTTTAATTGTTGTAATATAGTAATTTCACTTATAAAACGTTTCAAACTGATACCACGTGCTCGCTTGAGAATTTTAATAGCAGCATGTTGAGAATTTATGTCTTTTGCATGCCAAACTTTGCTATTTCCCCCTTTCCCAAGTTGTCTAAGTAACCTCCAGCCGCCTAATTTTAGTCCGGGATAAATAGAGCCGCGAATACGATCATCAGGAAGACTTTTGAAAAATTCTTTAAGATCTCGAAGAGTACGTGGTGCCATATGATATTTTCGCCCAAAAGCTGTCAGTGAGCCATACTGTTCAATAGCTGATTCAAACTCGGCTATTGCACGTGTTCGACCAACAATTTGCCCCCAGGATTCAATTTGTCGATTACGCTGTGGTCCCCTAATAGGACCTATAGGCGGGTAATTATCAGTTATAATTGATAGTGCTTCCTCGAAAATCCAGTCTTTATCGATCTGCATAACATTCACCTCATGTATTAATAGAATTACAATAGTTTATGTAATTATTCCGTTATGTAAGGCTTAAAATTATTAATACGCAAACATATTACATATCAGAACTAAAATTACATTTCTATTCTATGAATATTAGTATAATTATTGAATAAAAAAGAAAAAACCTGCTTATATTATAGATTCCTCACAAAATAAGATAAAAAAATCCATTTCAGGCAGGAAAAACAAAAAGAAAATAAGAATTTACCTAGATGTACAATCTACTCACAGAAAAACTCACACTTGCTTCATATTCCTATAACAGGCTTCTTTTTACCATTTTCCCCGAAGTAAAGACAGGTGAAGTAATAAAAAAGTTCCAGGGTTTATCCATACCATCAGTAAACCTTTCTTTTGAGTTGAGTAGAGCTCTTCTGGATTTGTCAGTTAAAGACAGAATTTATTTTCTTCAGGAGAAATTACAGGAAATTATTTCTTCAAGAGGAGAGGATAAGTTATTCCTTTACCACATAGAGATACTCTTTGAACCATCGCTGAAAAATAACCCTATGTCTCTTCTTGAAAAGTTTTCTCGTATGAAAACCCTTCTGGTGCAGTGGCCTGGAGAGTATGATGGGCAGTTTCTTATTTACGGCACAGATGGTTCCAGAGAATATATGAAATATAAATATTCAGCAGAAATGGTTCTCATAAATCCATAAATGGAGGTTAATTATGCTATATAGAGATCTTGTTGATTTTGAAAAGATTGTAGATGTTATTCAGTTAAAACAGGCTGATAATAGAAAAGAAGCTGAAGAACTGGTAAAAACCTATGTTATTTCAGAGGGAATGGCTGAGAAGTTAGTAAAAGACATATTTCCAAATCTCAAACCTGATAATCCAAATAATAAAGGTCTTCTTATTCTGGGTAATTATGGTACAGGTAAGTCTCATCTTATGTCTGTCATTTCTGCTGTTGCTGAAGATAAACATTTTCTGCAGTTTTTAAAATCTTCTCCTGTGAAGGATGGAGCATCTGAAATTTCAGGCCATTTTAAAGTTATAAGGGAAGAAATAGGAAGCACAAGGAAGAATTTCCGTGATTTTATCTGTGATACTCTTACAAGAAAACTTGAGGATTTGAATGTTAATTATTCATTTCCATCATATGAGAAAGTAAATAATCATAAGGATCTTTTTATGGAAATGATGAGCTGCTTTGAAGAAAAATATCCTGAGAAAGGACTTCTTTTAATAGTAGATGAGCTGCTTGATTATCTCAGAAGCAGAAAGGAGCAGGAGCTTATACTGGATCTGAATTTTTTGAGAGAGCTGGGAGAAATATCTTCCATAACAAAGTTCCGCTTTATAGGAGGTATTCAGGAAGCACTCTTTGAGAATCCTCGCTTCAGTTTTGCTGCAAACAGTCTGGGAAGGGTGAAGGACAGGTTTTTACAGATAAGGATTGTAAGGGAAGATATTGAATATGTTATTTCCGAAAGATTACTTAAAAAGACAGATGAGCAGAAAAGAATAATAGAAGATCATCTGGGTAAATTTACTATATGTTATGAAAACCTTCATAAAGATATGAAACGTTTTGTATCCCTTTTCCCTGTCCATCCTTCTTTTGTGGAAACTTTTGAAAGAATATATATAGCAGAAAAAAGAGAAATATTAAAAACTCTTACAAAAGAGATGGAAGATCTTATGAATAAAACATTGCCTGATGATGAAACGGGTATTATTTCCTATGATTCTTACTGGAAGCATATACAGAATAACCCTTCTATCCGTTCAATTCCAGATATAAAAGAAGTTCTTGATAAAAGTAATGTTCTGGCCAAAAAAATAGAATTTTCAAAACCACTGTATAGACCTGTGGCAAAGAGGATAATTCAGGCTCTTTCAGTGCACAGGCTTACTACAGATGATATTTATTCTAAAATAGGAGTGACAGCAGATGAATTAAGAGAAGAGCTTTTTATATACCTGAAAACTCCTGAAGAAGGGGCGGAGTTCCTTACAGATACTATAAATGTGGTTTTAAATGATATACTTATTACAGTTAACAGACAGTTTATAAGTAAAAATCAGGAAAATGGACAGTATTATCTGGATCTGAAAAAAGATATTGATTTTGATGCTCTTATAGAACAGAAAGGCCAGTCTCTGGATGATGATAAACTTGACAGATACTATTACAATATTTTAAAAATACTTACTGAAAAAAGTGATTCTACCTATGTGAGCGGTTTTAACATATGGGAACATGAACTTTTATGGACTGCAAAAAAGATGACAAGGAAAGGCTATCTGTTTTTCTGTTCTCCAAATAATCGTTCTACCACACAGCCTCCAAGAGATTTCTATATTTATTTCCTGGGGCCAAACAGTAATTATAAAATAAAGAATTGCGGAGAAGATGAGATATACTTTAATTTGAAAAATACCGATGATGACTTCAGAATTAACCTGAAATACTATGCTTCTTCTATGGAACTCTATAATGATAGTTCATCAGGTAACAAGAAGGTTTATCAGGAAAAATCAGATGGTTACCGCCGTAAACTTACAAAATGGCTCAACGAGCATGTCATGTCTTATTCTGTTACTTATAATAACGAAACCATCAATGTATTGGACTGGCTTAAAAGGGGGTATGGTAACACATCTTCTTTCCTTGAAATAGTTGATTCTGTATGTTCTATCTGTTTGAATGATTATTTTGATAAGAAATATTCTCACTATCCGGCTTTTGCCGAAAAGGTTACGTCTTCTACTATAGGCCAGACAGGGCAGGAAGCAATTAATCTTCTCTGCGGAGGGCTGAAAACAAAACAGGGACGTAATGTTCTTAACGCCTTTGGTTTTCTTGATAAAACAGAAAATATAGATATGAGTAATTCTATTTATGCGAAATATTTCATTGATCTCCTTGAGAAAAAAGGAAAAGGACAGGTAATAAATAGAAAGGAGATTATAGATGAAAAAGACAGCCGTATTGAAACAGACTTTCATTTCAAGCTGGAGCCTGAATGGATAGCTGTAATTCTCACTGCTATGGCTCATGGAGGTTATATAATACTTGCTACAGAGAAAGGAAAAGTAGATGCTCTGGAGCTTACGGGAAATAAGAAACAGAATATAGAGGATTTGAAGAATTTCAAATATTTCCAGAAGCCCAAAGAGTTACCTGTGGCAGAACTTAAGGCTCTCTTTAAATTACTTAACCTTCCTGAAGGGGCTATTACTATTGATATTAAAGATGGCATAAAAAAAATGGTGGAAAAGACTAATGAAGTCCTTAGAGAAACTACAGTAGCTATGAATAAGCTGAATAATGGTTATCACTGCTGGGGCGTGGATTTACTTGATGATGTGACAGTAAAGAAGTATATGGAAAAACTGAAAGATTTCAAGGAATTCCTGGAAAAGGTTCTCAATTATGACACTCAGCCTAAATTGAAGAATTTTCCATTCAGTGAAAAAGATATAAATGATAGGAAAAAAACTATGGAAATACTTGAAAATCTCAGAGAACTGGAAAGTATTATGAATACAACCCTGGCTCTTTCATCATATCTTCAGATGGCAGCTGAAAAACTTCATGAAAAGAGTAATTTAAAAAATCTTTTGGATGAAGAGAAGAAGAAATTCATTCAGGATATCTCTTCTGGTTCAAAAGTGGATATTCAGACAAAATGGCTTCCTGTAATGAAGAAACTTAAAGAGAATTATATAGAAGAATATATGAAACTTCATAAACTCTACAGACTGGATTCAAACGGAGATCACAGGAAAAGTAAAATACTGAATGGTCCTCTATTTAAAGAATTACGTGAACTTTCCCAGATAGATATGCTTGACAGGAAGGTTTTTAAAGAGATTCAGGACAGATTGATAGATAATCTCAAGTCATGTTTTAATATTACAGTGGGAAATATGGAAAAAGACGTTATCTGTCCTCACTGTAAATTTAATCCAACCGGGCCAGAGGTAAGAACAGTCTGTTCACTTGAACTTGATGAGTGTGAAAATAAGCTGGAAGAATTTTATGATAACTGGAGAGAAAATCTTCACAGTAATCTTACAGATCCTTTTGTGAAAAACAGTATTGATCTTCTTTCCAGAGAAGATAGA
>JBEHWO010000297.1:0-8691 GCA_040217695.1 Vulcanimicrobiota bacterium
AGTTCCTTCCTCTGTAGAAGTAAAATCCACTTTACCTTTCAGATATCTTTCCGTTAAAAGTTTTACGCTGTATGTGCCGAGTCCTCTTCCTGCAGAAGCTTTTGTGCTGAAAGAACGATTGAATATCTGCATTTTTACTTCTTCAGGCATTTCTTTTTCATTATAGATAGAAAATACAATATTTTTCTTATCATTTGTATAAGAAACTGTTACTTTCTGACCCGGTTCAGATGCTTCAAGAGCATTTTTTATGAGATTTCCTATTACTCTACTTAACAGTACCTGGTCTGTGTCTATAGAATGTTCCCCTTTGATGTTCGGATCCGGCATAATTTTGTTTTCCGCTACAGGATGATTTCTATAGAGTGTACATATGGCAGACAGAAATTCAGGCACAAAAATTTCTGTAATATTTACATGTAAATCTCCTCTTTCTGCCTGAAGAAGGGAACGCTGGCTTTCTATTTCTCCTATAAGCTGTCTTGAAAGAGTGAGACCTTCTTTGTAAAAATCCCTTGCTTCTTCTTCTGTCAGGTCAGGCATTAATTCCATAATGCCCTGAAGTCCTCCGGCAAGGTTTAAAATATCATGAAAGAAAATCCTCTCAAGTATATGGCGGTATTTCTCATCTGATACATCTCTGACACAGAAGAGAACATAAGTGGCGTCATTGATATTAAAAGGTGTTGTCCATACGCGAAGTGTCAATGCTGTTATACCTGTTTCATCATTGATATTTATTCTGCATTCCTGTAAGTCTGTTTCATTTTTTGTAATGGTGTTGACTATGGCATGAGCTGCACCGCAGTATTTACAGAATTTTGATGTTCCGCAACCTCCCGGCCCTTCACTTTTATGGATACAGCCCATTGCTTCACCCGGTCTTTCCCCAACAATATTCTTTTCATCATTCAGATGAAGAAATTTTAAAAATTTATCGTTTGCCAGTACAATCTGACGATGTTTGTTGAGTACCAATATCATATCGGGAGAACTATCAAGGAGTGTTTTTATAAGAGCATGTTCTTTTAACGACATGTTTTGTTCCAACACATCTTCCATTTCCGCTCTCTCGGGAGGAGCGAATTCTGTTAACATAAAATCACCTCTTAGTCGTGATGCGTAACGCGTGACGCGTGACGGGATTCTTAAAAATATCTGTCTATCTCCAGAGCCATTTTATAGCATAGATTACCGGCTCTTTCGAGAGCATGTCTTGATATAAGATCCATTCTATCATATTCCGAGTGAATTGCAAAAATTATCTTTGAAAATAATTTACCGCCTGACACAGTTATTACAGGAAAACCATAGACTGATACGGGAAACTGATCCAGTCCCGCTCCCAGGGGAATATATCCCTTCGTAACAGGATAATTGTTTTCTTTTGCTATTTTTAAAGACAGAGGAGTCAGGAGTCCTCCCGTATGAAAGGGAGGTATTCCGTAGGCAGAGGTTATTATTATATTCCCTTCTGCTCCGGGGCCGTCGAAATTTATAAAATAGGTCTTTTCTTTATCGTATTTATATCCTTCTGTCTCCATAAATCTTACCGCACCGCACAGGCCATCTTCTTCCGCTCCTGTTGCAATAAAAGTAAGGTTTGTGTTGTTCACCTCTTCAGGAAGTATTTTCGCGAGTTCCAGAAGAACTCCAATGCCTGATGCATTGTCCAGTGAGCCGGGAGAGCGATTCCCCGATTTGTTAAGTTGCAGTAAAAGAAGTGCTATATTTGTAATGACGCAGAGATAAAAGAGAAGACTTTTATCCCATACAGGAACGGGCCAGTCAATGAATTTACATATTGCGAGCACTGTGGTTAATCCTATGAGGGAAACGCTTCCAACGAGAGATGTGCCGAAGAGAGTTGCCCTCCAGAAAGCGGGAAGAGTCTGAGATTTAGAATCGTAATGGGCAAGGAATATGATATTTTTTGATGCATTTTCCTTTATTTTTCTTGCTATGATATTCCATGAAGTCTTTTCTTTCCATGGAACGTCATAGAGTTTATGATAATTTTTCCTCCATTTTGTGGATGTGATTATAAGGCTTACAACTGCAAAGGAAATCAAAACAGAATATAAAGGATTTCTGTCATAGCAGATATACATAAGAATCTGCATTGTTATGAGAAATAATAGAAAGAGCCTTGCCATAACGGAAAGAGGAAATGTGGAAAATTTAAATTCCTGAATTTCTACATCCAGTTCCTTATGTTTAAAACTATCGATAATATAATCCCTTGCCTGCTTCTCTCCTTCACTTCCGGGAGAGCGTGGAAAAGATAAATCTTCCGTATATTTATAGGCATTTTCAGAATTGAATTTCATTGTTTACACCTCTTTTTTAATCATGACGCGTAACGCGTAACGCGTCACGGGTGGGTCGTGATGCGTAATGCGTATTTTTACCGGTACCGGGCGAACACAGTAGTTCGCCCCTATTCACTCTTCACTCTTCACCACTCACTGACATAAAACGCCGCCCCATTGAAGTTTTTCATTGAGCAGCTGGTAATAATCTGTTCCTATCTTTATAAAATTTGTTGTTTCTTCCGCCCTTCTTATCTGTACAACATCATTATCACTCATTTCCCATACCTTCTGACCGTCAAGGGATATTCTTATATCTCTTGTCGGTTCTGCATTACTCAGCCATATACTGTCATTGGGAGGAACCAGAAGGGGTTTATGATAAAGAGAGTGAGAGCATATCGGTGTTACAAGGATTGTTTCAACAGTGGGGTTTACGATGGGCCCTCCTGCAGAGAGAGAATATGCCGTAGAACCGGTAGGAGTTGCTATGATTACTCCGTCGCCGAAATAGGTGAGCTTAAATTTCTCACTTACCTTTACGCAGATTTTTACCGATCGTGAATGGTGGGCTCTGTAAAGTACTGCGTCATTCAATATTATATCACGAAAAACCTTTTCTCCGTCAACAGTAACAGTAACTTCAAGCATCATTCTTTTTTCTATTTCAAATTTTCCATCAAGGACTTTATTTATATCTTCATATATGTTGGATAATTTAACCTCTGTAAGAAATCCCAGGGTTCCGAGATTTACACCCAGAAGAGGAATGGATTTTGCCGAAACCCAGTGAGCCCATTTCAGAAATGTTCCGTCACCTCCCAGTGTTACTGCCCAGTCAATCTTGTTCAGAAGTTCTTCTTTTTCCAATCCTATTTCTTCTCTGGAGAGTTTTTTTGCCAGACTTTTTGTTGTAAGGACAGAAAGATTTTTCCCATTAAACCATGTTATTAAATTTTTCCCTGTATCAATAGCTTCTTTTTTTTGGTCGTCGAGAAACAAACCGACAGATTTCATTTAAAACAGTTCCTCTCTTCAGTCAGGTTTACCATCTCGCGTTACGCGTCACGCGTTACGCGTCACGAATATATTAACACAAATAAACTCAATAATAAATAGTTTATAGTTGCAAAAATATGTAAGTAGTGTTATTCTATCGTAATTATGAAAAGAGAACATAAACTTGCTCTGTTATCTTTCCTGTGGCTCTTCACATTAATGACAGGTTATTATATCGTGAAACCTCTGAGAGAAGCACTTACAAATGAACTGCCTCATGAATGGGTGCCCTATCTCGGTATAGGAGTTATGGTATTCATTCTATTTTTTAATTTTATTTACGACAGACTGGCATGTATTCAAAATCCAAAAAGACTAATCAAGATTGTAACAGTATTTTTTTCTTTATGTCTTTTATTGTTTGCCTTTATATTAAGGATGTCATGGCCTCAAATAAATATACCTTTTCTGGGTATACAACCGGGACGGTATGTATGGATAATAATATATTATTTCTTTGTAGGTATTTATAATGTTTTCACTGTAACCATGTTCTGGTCTTTTGTAAATGATATATGTAACAGCAATGATGCAAAGACTTATTTCGGCAAAATAACTGCAGGTGGAACTATCGGAGGACTTGCGGGAAGTTACCTCACGGCAAGTCTTTCTACCAGGATAGAAGTGGAAAATCTTCTTTTTTTATCTTCCTTTCTTCTTATGATAACAATTGCTTTTATGTATTTGCTTCTTCCTCTCAGGGACAAAGATCTGGATAAACAGGAAAAAATATCGGAACATGAAAAAGGTGAAAGCGGTTTTTCCCTGATTGTTCAGTCCGGATATCTTCAGTGGATGGTGCTTGCCGCCTTTCTCATGTCTTCAGGAGCAACCGTTCTTTACAATCAGATGAATGCCATAGTGAAATACAGTATTACCGATAAGGCCTTGAGGACAGAATTCTGGGCAGAAATGAATCTATGGATTAACGGACTGGGATTGTTTTTTCAGATATTCTGCGTTCATCGTATCGTGAAATATGCAGGTATGATGCCGGCTATTTTAATAGCACCCCTTGTCAATCTGGCAGGTTCTTTTTCTCTTATCTGTTCCGGGAGCCTTGCTTTCGGAAGTATGTATCATATCGGTAATTACAGCACAGAATATTCCTTCAACAGGGCTTCGAGAGAAATACTTTATATGCCTACTGACAGGGATTTCAAATATCAGGGAAAGGCTATAGTAGAAACCTTTGTGTGCCGACTCGGTGACGGTCTTGCAAGTTTACTCCTCATTGTAACAGCTTTACCTCTTCATTATATGGCTTTTCTCAATCTTGCCATAAGTCTCATCAGATTTATACCTGCCATTGCCCTTGCCAGGCATTACGAAGGTTTGATTAAGAAGGAGCAGGATATCAATTAATGAGAAGCTGTTCCTACCGTCACGCGTCACGATTCTCATATAAAATGCTGACAGCGATAAATACGACAACAGATAATCTGTAATTTTGTCCCCTCCCGTCACTGGTTACTCGTTACGCGTCACGAGAGCATATATTTATTATTTATGCTCACCTCAGTAAGTAGCTATTTACCTATTGCGAGTATGTAGAGAAACTTTAGGACAAAACTTTTTAGAACTACTCTAAACATAGTAGTCTGCCTGCCTGGTGCTCCGGAGAAAAAAATATCACGGCATCACAGGTATATTTTATTGAATTATAATGCAAAGTAGCATGATGTAAGCTGTAACTGTTATAAACGTTCCAGTTTAGATTTTTTTCGGAGGAGCGGCAGGCAGGCAGACGGTACCCTTCTGAAATTCTCACCAGAAAATTGAAATGATGAACTTTAAATAATCCCCGTTTTATTTTCAATATTTTTCACAATTGGAGGGATATAATATCTGGGACTCTCTGTAGAAAGAGTGAGGATTTTTTCCATTTTTTCATCAAAGGAGCGACTGTCTGCTTTCTCATCATCTCTCATATATTTTAAGGTAACAAGAGCACTGAATATTTTCTTTGCCACAGGTATGCCTGCTGCCACAAGACCGGCCACTGTCGTAATTCCCGCTCCCGCTCCGAATACTATTCCCATGGTCACAGCAATTACTGCAAGCCCCTTTACTGCATCCAGTACTTCCTCTGCAATCTTTTCTCCTTTATTAATAAGGTTTTTATCTCTTATCGCATCATAGATTTCATAGCCGTTTTTAAAAGCCTGAAATATTCCTCCAAGAGCTGCAATACCTGTTACAATACCTTCTCCTGCTTTATCTATCACATTTCCGGGAAGGGCAAGAACAGATGTAATGACAGCACCCTGTGTCGCCTTATAAATAGGTTCTGCTGCAGGAAGTTTTTTTTCAAGTTCCTCATCAGAGATTTTATTGTAGGCTTCTTTTACCCCGTAGGCCGTCTGGACAAGGCCGAGTCCCACTCCTATAGCAAGACCCGGAGCCCCTGCAAGGGTTCCGTTCATAAGAGATTTAAAGACTGTAATTGCAGCACCTATACTTCCTATTTCCACACCTTTTTTTGTGATTTCACAGATGTTATACCAGCATTTATCAAGGAAATCTATGTCTTCATGACTTACACCACGGGATTTGAGAAAAGCATAAAGTTTTTTGTCTTTTGCAAGATCCTGTATAAAGGTAAGCCATTCCGTCTCTTTCGCCAGTTTCAATTCGGGATATACATCATCAAGGATATGTCTTGATAGGGAAAGTTTTTTTACCGGTGCATAAATGGCAACCCCTTTTGCTTTATCTACGTCCTGACCTACATAGAAATTGGCTTTTACCATTTCCTCCAGAGATTTATCCAGATTTCTGGCTTTTTCTGCCAGTGAAGGATTTGTTTTTTCTGTAGCTTTTAATACATATTGTGTGAAATCCCTTAGATCTACAAAATCTTTTTTCCCTTTACCATGAAATTGCTGGCTTAATTTCACAAGCCTTCTCATCATTTCTTTATCAGGGTATTTGCCGAGTTCTGCCGAGAATTCCCCGAGCATTTTATTTACTTCTTCTGTTTTATGAAGATCCAGAAGAGACATAGTAGGGGAGGCAAGAGAGGCTATTTTCTGATTGCCGCTTTCGTAGACAAAAGCTTTACCTGCCTGTTCTGCCGTAATGGTTCCTTTCTCCTTAATCCCCTGTTTTACCGTATCAATACTTTTCTTGAATGGTATTTTTGTGCCTTTAAGTCTTCCTTCCGAAGCGACCAGGTAATCCACAGAATCTGCTATTTCCGATGCAACCTCTATAGATGCGGAATTGCCGCCTTCCAGAACCATAAGATCTATATGTTTGCCCGTTTCTTTTTCCACTTTTCTCAGGGCTTCGCCGAATTCCGGTATGGTAAGTTTTTCCTCTTTGTATTTCATTATGCCGTCTACATTTTCACCTGAAGAAGATACTATTACACCATAATGTTTCGCAGGATAGTTTTTCATGCCCCATGAGAGGAAATCTTTCAGGCTTTCAGGAACTGTTTCATCTCTGGCAGACATTTCTTCTATTACAGGTGATTTAACTGTTCTTGTATGAAACGGTACAAATAAGTGAGCTATCTGACCTGTTTTCGGGTGTTTATTCTCTGTGACATAATATCTTTTCGTTCCTTCCCAGTCTCCTGTCAGTCTGTCTATAAAATGTCTGTTTCTCGTTACCTCTGCAACTATATTTATATTTTCATCGGAGCCGGTTCTTTCCAGATCTTTTAATTTGTAAAAGGCAAGTTTATCGTTCTTTCCTCTTCCGTTCAGATATACAAGAAAAGTCCATTCCTTTTCCCGCGGGGCCGAAGAAGTAAAACTATCTTTCTCTCCCTCTGTTTCAGGAGGTTTTTTATATTCGGAAGATTTTGTATATATATAAGGTGTGTTTTTTATTTCCATTATTTCACTCTTCACTTTTCACGACTATGGGGCTGTTCAAAATCCTCGCGTCACGCGTCACGCGTCACGATACAAAATAACTCTGTTAAACTATCAGAACTGTCATTACCCTCGCGTCACGCGTCACGCGTCACGATTATATTGCTCCCGCACCTTCAATAATACCCTTTATTGTAGGAGATATGTAATGTTTCGGTCTGGCACCTGACATGTTCTGTATCTCTGCCAGTTTCTCCCTGAAACTTTTCATATCCACGTCTTCTGCTTTAAGATCTTTTATGTTACTGAGTATGTTATATATTGCCCTTGCTACGGGTATGGCAGCTGCAACAATACCTGCCGGTGTTGTAAAAGCAGCTCCTGCTCCGAGTATTATTCCCATGGTTACTGCAACTACGGCAATGCCTCTCATGCTGTCAAGAGTGTTGTCTATTACTTTTTCTTTTTTATTAATTAATTTATCATCGCTTAAAGCCGAAAAAACTTTATACGCTCCCGTAACGGCATGGTATGCTCCTCCCATTGCTCCTATACCCTGTACAATTTGCTTGCCCATAGTACCGAGGATCTTTGCAGGTAAAGACAGGGTGGATGTAATTGCGACACCTTCCATTGTATAGAAGAGGGGGTCTAAAACCTGTTTCCTGTCTTTTATTTCTTCATTTGTAGCGTATAAATAGGTATTTTTTATTCCGTAAGAAATTTCAGTGCCGCCAAGGCCGAGAGCCACTGCTGTCCCTACAGGGCCTGCTAACTGTCCGTTTACCACATTATCAAGACATGTCAGAGCAAGTCCTATGCTGCCGATACTTACTCCTACATTAAAGACCTGTCTTGTAAGGGTGAAGAATTTGTCCAGAACCTTCAGTTCTTTTTCGCCGACTCCTATGGAAGCAAGAAACTTTTTAAAATGATTGTCTGTTGCTATTTTGTTTATAAAATCATTCCAGCCTGTTTCTTTGTTCAATTCCAGTTCAGGATAGATTTTTCTGGAAATTTTTTCCGTTCTTTCATCTCTGGTTGAGGGAGCAAATATGGCAACGCCGCCTGAATTTTGAAATATTTCGCCTTCGTAGAAATTCCCGAGAACCATTTCACCCAGTTCTTTATTCAGTTTTTTCGCCAGTTCTGCAAGATGAGGATCTGATAATTTCATCTCATCTGCAATTACCTTTGCAAAATCTCTGAGATCCAGAAATTCTTTTTTACCTTTACTGTTATAGAACTGCTGGCTTTTTTTAACCAGGTTTCTGAGCAATTTTTTATCGGGATGATTTTTTAGAGCTTCTGTCAGAGGAGCGAGTATTTTATTGATATTACCTGTTTTATTCAGATCTATGGCAGAGACTGAAGGAGTATCTACAGAAGCATACTTACGTCTTCCGCTTTCATAAATAAATGACAGGGCTGCGTCGTGAGGAGTTATTGTGCCTTCTTCTTTTATTCCTTCTTTTATTGTTTTAATAGCTTTC
>JBEHWO010000298.1:0-8603 GCA_040217695.1 Vulcanimicrobiota bacterium
AAATTTTGACGAGCAGGACATATGGGGAGTCATGAGATATACCCTTTATTACGGCGTAAATTACGAAATTAATGATAAAACCGGAAAAAAATTAAAGGATCTTGTTGAAAGCAGAAAGCTGGAGCAATTTATGGCCTCTGAGGATGAAAAAAGTGGCCTTGCAGATAAGATTATAGACGGACTCAAAAGTATAGTAAGCGGTAAAAAGCCGGATCTCCCCATAGAAAGCCCCGGCACGATGATGTCTTATAATAAATTCGACTACCTTATGAAGAAAATGAAATTTAATAACACAGAGAGTGAAGTCATAAGGAAAATTGCGGCAGGGCCAAATTTAAACCAGGGCTGGTATGAAATTAATGACTGGAATATAAATAACCTGACTGGTTTTGTCCTTAAAGATAAGGAAAAAGCAAAAATTTTAAAAACTCTGCCGAAATTCAAATTAATAGAAAAAAAAGAATTTACAGATCTTCTGAAAGAAAAAGGCTTTGAGAAAAAAGAAATAGAACAGGTTATGATGTATACTGTGTATTACGGAGTAACTTTTCAGATTGATGGTAACACAATAGAAGCATTAAAAAATATCATCAAAGAAAATAAACTGGAAACTGTAAAAAGCCACTGCAATAGACTCATGTCTCAGAATGAATTCCGTTCTATGGTTAAAAGTCTGAATTTCAGTGATAAGGAAGCGGAACTGATTACAAAATTATCGTCAGGAGGATATATACAGCATAAAAGTATATGTATAACAAGATTTGCAATGAAGACAAAGTCTTATATGAAGAGGAGACTGTGGCGCACATTCAGAACAATTGCGAAGAAAAATCCTGACATATATGCAAAATTTGCTTATTTCTTTCTTAAACATTTCAAAGATTCTGATGGCTGTCAGGCTCAGAAGATAACCAGATACAGATATGACTGGCAGAGTAAAAAATTCAGTGTTTTTACTAATATTTACGACAGATTTAACCGTCTGTGGGTATTCAACTATATACTTTACGGAAACAGTAAAAGGTACAGCCCTTTAAAATCAGGTGTCAAATGGAGGTGCAGTCAGGAAAAAGGACTATCAGAGATAACAAGAGACAAGTTTCGTGATGAAATAGGGAAAAAAATCAACATAGAAAATCTTGTAGAAGCCACGACTGAGCCGGAAGAAAGAGAGGAATCCTTTCCGTCTCTCTGGGAAAGTGACGGTAATTTATTACTGAAACTGTTAATGAACTCGGAATGTAAAGAAATAAATGCTTTTGCAGTGAAAATCCTGAGGGATAAATTTTCCAATATTTTAACAAATCTTTCAAAAGATGACCTGTTAAAACTTTTCAGAAAACCATATCCCTTTGTCTGTACTACACTGGTGGATGTACTCAGAAAATACACCGATCCCATGAGGGTAGACAGAGAACTTCTGAAAACATTTCTCTTATGTAATTTTGAACCTGCAAGACATATGGCAGGAGAGTGGCTTAAAGAGATAATCAAAAATGTTTCTTTCGAAGAAAAGACTTCATGGATCTTTATGATGTTAAAATCTTCTCACAGTGACAGATGGAATTATGCCATCGAATTAATAAAACTCTTCTGTGAGAAAGAAAATAAAGATCTTTATTTTAAAATACTCCTTGATGTGCTGAAAAAAGGAGAAAGAGAAAAAGATTTCTATTCTCTTATAGTGGAATATGTTAAAGATATGTTCTCTGAAGAACTTAAATTACTGTCTCTTGAAGATGTTTTTTCCATATTAAATTCACCTTCGAGAAATGTTCAGGATCTGGGGGGATGGCTTCTGCAGAACAGCAACATCGACCCTGTGACAGTAGACAGAAAAATCCTTGCAGGTCTTGCCTGTCATGACGTGTTTACCGTAAGAGAGGGAGCAAAAAACATGATAAAATCAAATCCCGCGAGATGGCAGGAAGATATTTTTCTTTTAATATCTCTTACGGAAAGTAAATGGGAAGATACGAGAAGGTTTGCGATAGATTTCTTCGAAGAAAATTTCTCAGTGGAAAAATTCACACCTGATATAATAACAGGTTTCTGTGACAGTCTCCATAAAGACATTCAGGATTTCGGTAAATCTCTTGTAACAAAATATCTTAAAGACGGATATATACTTGAATTTATCCGGTTGACAGAACATCCGGAGCTTAATATTCAGGAGCTGGCTCTGGATCTTGTCATAGAAAAAATGGACCATGAAGCGGAAAAAATAAAACAACTCCTTCCATTTTTCAGGACAATTCTCTTCAGAGTAAATAAAGGAAGGAAAATAAAGGATAAACTCTTTAAATATCTGGAATATATTTCATTAAAAAATGCCTTTATAGCAGCAGAAGTAATGACATTACTCGAAGACTACGGCAGTTCCATGACAGAGAGAGATTTTTCTTCATGCCTTGCCATTATGACAGAAATAAAGGCAAAATACCCTTATATAAAATGTCCTGTTGAAATTTTATCTGGAGGATAAAAAAGATATGCATGAAGATTTTACTTCTATAGTAAACCGTGTGGAAAGGTATTTTAAGATATCGTCGCTTCTCTGTTCTCAATGCGGAGAACTCGGCCATATCTGTAACGGCCAGGTGGATATAACAGAAAAACCGGAAGATTATGGCATTCATACAAAAGAGGACTGGGAGAAAGAAATGGATAAAGAAATGAACTGGATAATAGAAAACAGAAAAGCTGTTCTCCTGTGTCTGACAAAATTGAAAAAAGAATGGCCTGAAAGCTGTAAAAGCCTCAGGTATGTTTTATCATTGCAAAAAAGAAATTATAACTGGAGAAATTAATAACCGTGACGCGTGACGCGTGACGCGTGACGCGAGAACAGGGGGAATTTATATGTTATTTAATTTTACCTATGCAAAATCAAGTGTTATAGAACATTCAGGAGAGGCAACAAAGGTAAATTTCTCTCCCGATTTAAAAAGAGAACCTGTTTTTTTCAGAGGTAAACTGAAAAATGCCATCATGTTCAGAGAAGCCATGAGCGCTCTTCGTGAAGTTGTTGTTTCGGACCTCCGTTATAAAAAGAAGGATAGAAGCGAATACATGGAGTGGCTTAAAGGTGAGGAAATGAAAAGGCTCGCAAAACATATGGAGGGAAAGAGCGAACTTGTGGAAAAAATGAATATAGCCAGTTCGGAACTGAAGGTGCTTCAGGACAGGCAGTATGCAAGATGGAAGCCTTATTATGATGCAAGAAACAAGCTCAGAAAATACCTTGAAGCCATAAATCCTGCATTCAGATGGGTTTTCGATCCTGTCATAACAGTTCATCCTGACGAATTATTCTTCGAGTGTTTCTCCCGGGATGAATCGTCCTATGCAAGACTGGGAGCCGGGTATGATCTATTTGAAAACATATCGGAATACGAATGCGGCACTACGAATATAGATTTTTCCGCTCAATTATTCGGCGAAATGCAGAAGATAAGAACCTATAAATCGACTCATTTCGAAATAGACCCTGCAGGGTTTCAGGTAGAAACAACAGGTGAAGAGATTTATAAAGAAAAAAAGATTGACCTACCTGATAGCTGGGTAAGAGGTTTCCTTCAGGTTCAGTCTGCCATGAGTCTTCCCATGGTAAGTTTTACCCTCTCCCCTGTAGATATTTATAATATGTGCCTTTTTATGAGGCAAAATCGTGAGAAAGAAAGTCCGAGAGCCCTCAGGTATGAACTCATACCGGGAAAACCCGTAACGGCAGTTTTCGAGCCATGGGAATACAGACTGGAATGCAGCTGTGTATGGGAAGGAGAAGAACCGGTCAGTATCAGGACATGGGGCAGGAGGAGACTTCATATACTGGAAAGACTCATACCTGTTACGAAAAAAGTAAAGGTCTGTCTCCTGGGAAGAGGTCTTCCCAGTTTTTATGTCATGTACCTTGATAATATGGTTTTCACACTCGGTCTGTCGGGTTGGACGGCAAATGACTGGTCGGGTGAAGGAAATTTCGATCTCCTGAGTTCCAGAGCAAAGGTAGATGTTTATGAAACAAGTGCCGTACTGAATTATTTAAAGGAGAAAAAATTTGCTCCTCTTGATGAAATAGCATTTCAGACAAAACTTGACAGGGCAAAGGTATCGGGTGCACTGAACCTCTGGTGCCAGAGCGGGAAAGTAACATATGATCTGGCAGGAGGAACCTATAGATACAGGGAACTTACGAAGGAACAGATTCCTCTTGATGATCTGACATACAGAAACGAAAGGGAAAAATCTGCAGGAAGATTTCTTGAAGAAGGTGCAGTATCCATTACATCCAGGAAAGAAGATACAGGTATGGAAGTATCGGGAAAGATAAAAGACGGGAACAATATTTATGACACAGATCTTACCCTGGACAGAGATGACAGAATAGTAAAGGCAGAATGTGCCTGTTACTGGCATAAACAGAATAAACTCCGTAAAGGGCCATGTGAACATATTATAGCCCTGAGAAGTTTTTCTGCAAGAGAAGATAATTTAAAATTTATCAAAGAGCGGAAATAAGGATCGTGACGCGTAACGCGAGGAAAAATACTATTAATAAATTTTGATTGCGTTTAAAAATGACAGGTGATTTTATATACAATGGAAAAAGAAATTTATCACAGAATATTCAGAGTGAAAAGTGAAAAGTGAAAAGTGAAAAAAATTGGATTTTACTTACTTTTCACTTTTCACTACTCACTATTCACTAATTAATAGATTTATAAAATCAAGTGCAATTTCCAGTAAAAGTGAATCTACCTGTCATAAAAAAACACTATCAATTTTCATTCCCGAGTCGAAAAACTCTTGACATGGAACCGGATAAATTTATATAATAGATGCTGTAAATAAATTTTGCAATTGAAATTAAAAATCAAAAAAATATTCCTAGCAGTTTTCTGCGGTGTTACGCCGCAGTTGTGTTAAAGCTTTTCATACGTCACGATGCCCATCGTAACTTCTGGGGCTTTACACCATCTATCGAATAACTCGGTCAACTCTTCGGAGTTTTATATCGATAGATGGTGTCGCCCCTACAGTTGATGAACATCGTCCAAAGGATTTTCGTAGGAATGTTTTGACGAAAAAAAGTCAGAAGTTATATAAAACCTCTGACTTTTTGTTTTTATTTTTCATATTTACAATCGTGACGCGTGACGCGAAGACAATAACCATTATGATATTATCCTGAATACCCCCTTGACACAGGTCAATAAAAATAATATTGTAATATTATAACTAAATAAATTTCAGAGAGGGGGGAACATATGCTATATGTAAAAAAGAAGAGAATATTTTATATATCTTCAATAATAATTCTTATAATTATTATTACTGTTATTTCAAACTGCGGCGGAGATGGTATTACCGGAATAAATCCGACAGTAGCAACATTACCGCCGTCCACTCCCGAACATACTCCAACTCCCGAACATACTCCAACTCCGGGCAGCACCACTCCTTCTCCCACTACTGAACATCCTGCAGGACTTATTCAACCATCTGAGCTGGTATACAAAGGGGCATTCAGGTTACCTGAAGGTTCGGGAGGTACGGACTGGACTTACAGCGGTGCCGCCATGACCTTTTATCATCAGGGAGATCCGGAAGGATCTGCTGACGGATATACAGGTTCCCTCTTTGCCACAGGCCATCCCTATCTGATGTATGTGTCGGAAATAACCATACCTGTTCCGATTGTTTCTTCAAATGTGAATGAACTTAATACTGCAACCACCCTTCAGACCTTTCATGATGTGAGGGAAGGATTATTTTCCGAAGCAGACGGTTTTGATCAGGCTTTTTTAAGAGTCGGACTGGAATATCTTCCCCGTCAGGGAGAGCAAACAACAGATAAACTTTATTTTTCCTGGGGCCAGCATTTACAGGAAGGCCGGACAGGACCCACTCATACATGGTGTGAATTAAATCTATCAAATCCTCAGATTGCAGGCCCGTGGGCCATAGGGGGAAGAGAAAACTACACGACAAACGATTATATCTTTGCCATACCTGAATCATGGGCTTCCATAAATACACCGGGGAAACTCCTTGCCACAGGGAGATTCAGAGACGGCGGCCAGGGAGGACAGGGGCCTTCCATATATGCCATAGGCCCGTGGAGCCAGGGTAATCCCCCTCCTGCCGGCACAGAACTTGAAAATATTCCTCTCCTTCAGTATGAAACAGTTTATACCGGTGGAAACCATATTATGAACAATTATCATCATTCTGACGAATGGAACGGCGGTGCATGGCTCACATCAGGCGGTAGAGCGGCAGTTATTTTTGCCGGCACAAAGGGTACAGGAAATTGCTGGTACGGTTTTGCAGACGGTACGGTATGGCCTGACGAACCACCCTATCCTCCAGAAGGTGAAGGAGAAAGGGGATGGTGGAGTACAGGTTTTAAAGGTCAGATCCTTTTCTATAATCCTTCGAATCTGGCATCGGTGGCAAAGAAAACCATGGAACCATATGAACCTCAGCCCTATGCCGCAATGGATATAGATAGCTATCTCTTTCATATACAGTCAGGACAGCAAAAATATCATCTGGGGGCAGTAAGCTTTGATCGCAAAGGAGGCTTTCTTTATATAATGGAACCTTTTGCCGATGGAGAAAAACCTGTTGTTCATGTATGGAAGGTTAATTAATTACAATACATATACGCTTCCGTAACGCGTGACGGGAAGAAGACTTTTATTACATGCTTATGTTCAGATCGGTAGAATAACTCTACAGAATGAAATTCAGACCTGACAGGAAAATCTGAATTTCATTTTTTCCTATAATACAGACAAAATTTTCCGGTACAGTTCTATAAAATTACTGAGGAATGTAGTATAATCTTAATAAAAAGAAAGGGGATTAATTATGAAAAAAAATCTATTAATTTTACCGGCACTGTGCGTAATTCTCATGATGCCCCTGCTGGCTGCAGAACCTTTTACAGACAGGGATTATCCTCTTGCAGGAATAACATTCAATGACAGTCTTGAAAAGGTAAAAGTACTGCTCGGCCCTCTCACTCTGGTAGATACATATGTAAATGAAATAGCCGCCTGTGAGGTCAAAATCTACAAAGCAAAAGACGTAAAAGTATCAATAGCTTCAATAGATGAAGGTAAAGTGTGGTCTGTAGAGGTTTTCTCTCCGAACTATCCTACTATAAGAGGTATAAAAGTGGGAAATTCGAGTAAAAAAGTAACAGAAAAATACGGAGAACCTGAATATAAAGATCCTTTTGAAGATAAAAACGGGAAAACTTATGAATACTGGACCTATGAAAATACGGAAAAAATGAGAAGACTGATATTCAAGATTGATAAAACGAAAAATGTCGTATCATCTATAATGTCAGCAATGATTATAGATTAAAGGATGGTGTAAAATGGAAGAAACTTATAAACCTCTTCCCGAACAGGATTATTCCCTGGCGGATTTAAATCTGATGGATTCTATGGAAAAGGTGACTTCTGTTCTGGGAGATTTGACCTTTACAGACAGCTATGTAAATGAAATATCAGGATATACGGTTAATATATACCGGACACAGGGAGTAATTCTTGAAATAGCATTATATCCCGTAGAAGAACAGATTGTCTATCATTTATGGTCTGTTGAGGTTTTAACGTCGGAATACAGTACTTCCCGGGGTATCAGGACAGGAGACTATGTTTATGAAGTCTCCGAACAATACGGAGAACCTTCCTATAAAGGTACTATTCCCGATAAAGAAACAGGCTATGATTATATGTACTGGTATTATGAAGATATGGAGAATAAAAGAAATCTTGTCTTTAAGATAGATAATGAGCAAATAATCTCTATAATGACCTGCATGATTCTTGATTAAATATGTTCACCTGCACAGCAGGTGTGAAGGAGAAAAACTTAGGAACGACAATTAAATAACTGTCTCAAATATATTAAATCGTGACGCGTAACGCGTAACGCGTGAAACGAGGAAAGAGACAATTAATAAAATTCTATTCCTTACATAATAATAGTGTAATGAAGATTCCTGTGCCATAAATTTATTTAATCTCAAGGAGAAGGAAAGTTTATTCATGAAATTCAAAAAAATTACAGCAATTTTTATATCTCTACTAATTCTATTCTTTAACTCATCCTGTGACAGTGTGGAAGGTCAGATAAAAAACGGGCACAGATATTTAAGTGAAAAACAATATGATAAGGCAGGAGAATGTTTTGATAAAGCGCTGAAAATGAATCCGAAATCTTCCAACGGATGGTATGGGAAAGGCTTATTTCAGTATACAGGACAGAAATACGATGAAGCTCTGGAAAGTTTCTCTAAATCCATAGAATATGATGAGAAAAATATAAAACCATGGAATGGCAAGATAATGGTATATCAGGTTAAATCATTGCTGACACCTGAAAAAGAAAAAGAATATTATGAAGAAATGATAAAATGTTTTGACGAAATAATTAAAATAGACGGTAAAAATATAGCCGCTATTACCGGAAAAGGTAACGTTTTCTGCAGTATGGGCAAATATGAAGAAGCATTGAAATGTTATGATGAGGCACTCGGAATAGATAGTAAAAAAGTAGATCTCATAGCAGGGAAA